>JBFZEL010000337.1:0-3706 GCA_041306925.1 Lysobacterales bacterium | reverse complement strand
CCGGCGAGCAACTCATCGGCATAGTCGGTGATACGCAGGAACCACTGCGGTATGGTCCGGCGTTCGACCACTGCGCCTGAACGCCAGCCACGGCCATCGATAACCTGCTCGTTGGCCAGTACGGTCTGGTCGACCGGGTCCCAGTTCACTTCAGAATCTTTGCGGTAAGCCAGGCCCTGTTTCATCAGGCGGGTGAACAGCAGTTGTTCCCAGCGGTAATACTCCGGCCGGCAGGTGGCAAATTCGCGTGACCAGTCATAGGCGAACCCCAGGCGTTTCAACTGCGCCCGCATGTGCTCGATATTGGCATAGGTCCATTTGGCCGGGGCGGTATTGTTCTTGATCGCGGCGTTTTCCGCCGGCAGCCCGAATGCGTCCCAGCCCATCGGCTGCAATACGTTCTTGCCCAGCATGCGCTGGTAGCGGCTGATGACATCGCCGATGGTGTAATTCCGCACATGCCCCATGTGCAAGGCGCCGGACGGGTATGGCAACATGGACAGGCAATAATACTTTTCGCGACCGGGGTCTTCCGTTACCTCGTAAGTCCTGTTTTCATTCCAGCGCGCCTGGACGCGCACTTCGATTTCCGCTGGGTTGTAAGGCGTTTGATGCATGATTTATCCGGCCGGTGAGCCTGTCCGATTAACTTTGAGTGCGAAGTCTAACCGACCCCAACAGGACAAAAAAGCTTGATCGATGATTAATGCTGAAAGTTTGCGTCGAGAGGCGCACCGCCATGGCCATGCATCCAGCAGGATAGCAACCGTTATCTGATCACTATTTCCCTGCGCGGATATATGCCAGTAGCGAATCCAGTCCGTAATTGGCCGGTACCGGTTCGGTGCTGCCTGCCAGCGCCGGTTGGATCGTCTTGGCCAACACCTTGCCCAGTTCAACCCCGAACTGGTCAAAGGGATTGATATCCCAGATCACGCTTTCGACAAACACCCTGTGCTCATACAAGGCCAGCAACTGACCGAGTGCTGAGGGTCTCAGCCGGTCCATCAATATGATTTCGGATGGCCGCTCACCTGGCATCTGCCGGTATACGTCCGGCGTTGCCGAGCCGAGACCGGCGGTGCCGGTCGCAAGCGCCGTCGCCTGCGCCAGCATATTGGCCAACAGGATCGCGTGGGCTTCGCTGTCTGCATGATCCGGATGGATGACACCGATGAAACTCAGCGGCACGATATCGGTGCCCTGGTGAAACATCTGGAACAACGAATGCTGGGCGTCGGTGCCCGGTTCGCCGAACAGGACCGGCGAGGTGGCGTAGCCCACACGCCGGCCCTGGCTGTCAATCGATTTGCCGTTTGACTCCATCACCAGTTGCTGCAAATACGCGGGTAACGAGCGCAAACGATAATCGTACGGGATCACGCCCACGGCCGGATAGGCATTGATATTCCTGTGCCAGATTCCGGTGAGCGCCATCAACACGGGCAGGTTCTGCGCGAGCGGGGCCGCCTGGAAATGCCGGTCCATGTCCGCCGCGCCACGTAAAAACTCTATGAAACCACCCTCGCCCATCACTGCGGCAGCGGACAGGCTGACGGCAGACCAGATCGAATAACGGCCACCCACCCAGTCGGGCAGGTACAGGGTGTTTGCGCGGGGCACGCCAAAGGCATCGACTGCCTGCTGATTGCCACTGACGGCAAATACGCGCTCCAGCGCAGCCTGTCTTCCCAACGCGGTCTCCAGCCATTCCAAGACCCTGCGTCCGTGCAGCAGGGTCTCACCGGTGGTGAAACTCTTGGTGGTGATAATCACGACCGTTTCGGCCGGATTGAGCGTGGCCAGCAATTCTGTCCGCAGGTGGGCATCGACCGAGGACAGGAAGTGCACCTCTGGCCCGGCGCTTTTCCCCAGCGCCTCGATTAGCAGGCGTGGCCCGAGCACTGAACCGCCAATGCCGATATGAATGATGTGCGACACCGGTCGATCCGTTCTGCCCGGCAGATGACCGTCGGCAAAGGCCGCAGCAAACGACAACATCCGCTGTTGGTTATCCCTTACGAGTTTGCCGGTTTCGGCATCAAGCCGGTCCAGGACATCAGCACTGCGCATTGCCATGTGCAGGGCCGGACGTTTTTCCGTGTAGTTGACATCCTCGCCGCAGAAAAGCCGATCCCGGGCGTTTTCTACGCCACATTCCCCGGCCAGTTCCAGTAGTTGCGCCAGGCTTTGCTGATCCATCCCGGTACGGGAAAAATCTAAAAGCAAAGCACCGGATGCTGCACTGAAATTCCTGAAACGATCCGGCTCGCTCAAATTGGCCGACAGGGATTTTTGACTGGGTTTAATGTTGTATTTTCGCAACGCCTGGGGAAAATTCTGGTTCATGTTGTAATTTTACACCTTCGGTTGATACATGCTTCACGACCCGGTTACAACACGGGTTCGGCAAGTTCAGGCCCGCCCCGGAAATCAGCCGGATCTGCCTCGACTTGGCCGGATACCGGCATGACAAAATCAATGTAACCATTTGATTAAATTTATATAAATATGCATTTAAAAGAAAACACCGGGTCAAAAAAAATGCCCTCCTCCGATTAGAGAGGAAGGCATATTCTGGAGTGATGTATCCGTATTTTTGCGCCCTGTGACCTTGGTTCGTGTTGCAGTCTTACCAAGATTGGTTGCAATAATACCACTAACACGATCGATTGCAACCTTTTTGTTGACAAAAAAACAACATATTTTCGATACAGCGATATTTTTCCTGTCAGGCAGTCCCGGACTTGCGTGGTGTACCCCGCTTACCTCAGGCTGGCTGTAAACCTTGGAGATTATCGGGGAAGCGGTGGGCCGGGCGTGGAGAACCCTTGTTCGGGCTAGCCGCCGTACTCTGCCTTCTGTTCCCTGGCCATCAGGGCGGCAACACCCTCTGCGGGATTCCAGCCATAATGAATAATACCGTTAACCTGCTCTGAGATCGGCATGTTTACCTTGTATTGAATGGCCAGACGTTGAACTTCGGCCGCACTGTTGACGCCTTCGACAACCTGGCCGATTTCATCCAGGGCTTGCGCAAGCGTTCTTCCCTTGCCGAGCATTAAACCCAGCCGTCGGTTGCGTGAAAGATCGCCAGTGCAGGTCAAGATCAGATCACCTGCACCTGCCAAACCCATCAGTGTTTCAGGTTTTGCTTTTAACGCCACGCCAAGACGCATCATTTCAGCCAGTCCGCGGGTGATCAGGGCGGCACGGGCGTTGTCACCCAACTTCATGCCGTCACAGATACCGGTTGCGACAGCCATGACATTCTTGACCGCCCCGCCAAGTTCTGCGCCGATCATGTCATCATTGGTATACGCGCGGAAACGACCGCCGTGCAGCGCCCCGGCCATGATCTTGGTGAAAGCGCTATCGGTACCGGCGACCGTTACTGCGGTAGGCAGGTTCATGGCCACTTCTTTTGCAAACGATGGCCCGGTGACGACCGCCAGCGGCGTGCCTCCCGGTAAAAATTCCAATGCAACCTGGTGTAACAGACGCCCGCTGCCTGGTTCAAAACCCTTGCAGGCCCAGGCAACGCCTTGCCCGGGGCGCAGAACTTCGCGAATGGTCTTCAAGACCTCGGCAAAGCCGTGGCTCGGCGTCGCCAACAAAACATGGTCTGCCGCTGCTACCGCCGTAAGCAGGTCGTTTTCGACGACGATGGATACCGGGATATGAATGTCGGGCAGGTAGCGATGAT
>JBFZEL010000336.1:0-3638 GCA_041306925.1 Lysobacterales bacterium | reverse complement strand
GATGTCTTCAGCCGATTCGGCATTGATCAGACCCGCAAGACTTATCCTCAGCCTGGATTCACGCAATAGCCAGCGGCTGTAGCGTTCCGCCCCGATCGTGGCATTCTCCAGGGCAAATTCTGCGACCGCATCCGCGGCCGCCCGCGGCCAGGGTGCGATGGCGGCGTGGTTGGCATAAAGGCCATGCTGCAATATGGGAAACTCGTCAGCGGGGATGGTCCGGGCTTGAACTGGTTCTGTGGTATCGGTGTGCATGCCGATATAATGACCGCACTGTGACGCAGACCGCAACTTCAGATGCAACGACGCGCCGGGAACGCGCCATCATCCACGTCGACATGGATGCCTTTTACGCATCCGTTGAACAGAACGACCAGCCACAGTACCGCAACCGGCCGGTCATCGTGGGTGGCACGGGCGGCCGTGGCGTGGTGGCCGCGGCCAGTTACGAGGCAAGGAAATTCGGTGTCTTTTCGGCCATGCCAGTGTCCCGGGCCCGCAGCCTGTGTCCGCAGGCCGTGGTATTGCCGGTCAGGATGTCACGCTACCGGGAGGTCTCCGCCGAGGTTTTCAGGATTTTTCGCGAAGCGACACCCGAGGTCGAAGGTCTGTCGCTGGACGAGGCATTCCTGGATGTAGCGGCCAGCCTGGCCCTGTTCGGCAGCATCGAAACCATTGGCGCAAGCCTGCGCGAGAAAATACTCAGCCGCACCGGGCTGCACGCCTCGGTGGGTATGGCGCACAATAAATTCCTTGCCAAGCTCGCATCGGATGCCGGCAAACCCCGCGGATTCGTGCATGTCCCCCGCGATGGTGTCGAGCTGTTCCTGGACCCCATGCCCGTCGGCAGGGTCTGGGGTATCGGCAAACAGACCCTGCCGGGTTTGCACAGGCTGGGTATCCTGACGATCGGGCAACTGCGCAAGGCGGACCCTGCCGTTCTCAAGCCCGTTCTCGGTAACCGCACGGCCCATTTTCTGGCGTTGGCAAGGGGCGAAGATGAGCGCGAGGTGATCGCCCTTGGTGTGGACAAGTCACTCAGTCGCGAGGTGACTTTTGACCAGGACATCATCAAACCAGGGGAATTACTTGCAGAGTTGCAAAGACAGGTCGAGTCGGTGACGGAAAGGTTGCGCGCCCACGGGCTGGCCGCGCGCACCATCCAGATCAAGGTTCGTGACGCACGCTTCCGGACTGCGACCCGCAGCCGCAGCCTGGCGCTGCCGACCACCAGTACACAGCTCGTCTACAAACAGGCCCGCGCTCTACTGGAGAAATGGTTGCAGGATCACCATAACACGCCGGTCAGGCTGCTGGGCGTGGGTGTCAGCGGGCTTGAACAACCGGACAGCCGGGGTATCGACTACGATAGTGCTGAACAAAAGGCCCTGGACAGAACCCTGGATGAAATCAGGCGGCGTTTTGGCGAGGACAAGGCCACGCACGCGAGGGCGCTGAGACCGGCAAAAAAGGGGCGGGCGGAATAGCCCGGACATCACCCGGAACTGCGGGCTCAACGGATAAACTCGGCCAGGACGCGGCTGAACTTCTGCATTGAATCGGGGTGCACATACATCATGTGACCGGCCGGGTAATACTCCGCAGTCAGGTTGGCGCGTAGTTCCGCGGGCAAATCCATATGGTCGAGGAAGTACTGGGTGGCACCATAAGGACAGGCGAGGTCAAAATAGCCCTGTTGCACCAGTACTCGCATTTTTGGGTTCTGGATCATGGCATAGTTCAAATCAACGCCGGTATTGGCGACCGGCAGCTTGCCGTAGAATCCCGCGCCGGGTTGCTCATGCCGTTCGTCCCATGTGCGCCAGAGATCACCCGAGGTGATGTATTTGCGGTCGGTCTTGACGCCCAGTTGTTCCCGGTAATAGTCGTTGAAGGTGGCAATAATGGCGGGACCTACCGCCGGGAAAAACGGGTCGTAGCTGAAACTGTCTGCAATGTGCTTGATGGAATCGCCCGTGAAGCGTGAATCGATGCGGCTGACGGTCTTGCCCTGCTCGCGGAGCAACTCCATGGCAAAATTTGCCTCGTTGATACGCAGGTTGGCCTTGTCCCAATAGTCGGCGCTGATGCCGGTAAACCGCTGCATCCCCGCCAGCACGGCATCACGTTCCGCCTGGCTGGCCCGGTTGCCCTTGTACAGCAGCGGTGCGTACTCATTGGCGGCAAATGCCTCGGCGGCGCGCAGGAACTCCTGCAGGTCGTCGGGGCGTTCCGCCAGGGTCTCGTGGTACCAGGCGGTCGCGGCGAAAGTCGTGAAGTAATTGACCTGGGGCAGGTCAATTTTGATGCCTGCGTTACCGGCGGAGAAATCCATGTAAGGCGATACAAGTATCACGCCGTTAAGGGCAATGGCATGCTTCTCCAACAGGTAATAGGCGACCCCGCCGCTGCGGATGCCGCCGTAACTTTCTCCCAGCAGATACTTGGGCGACTGCCAGCGGCCGTTGTCTGTGACATAGCGTGCAATAAAATCCGATACGGAGGCGATGTCCTGGTCTACGCCCCAGAAGTACTCGCCCTCGGTTTTACCCGCCGGACGGGAAAAGCCGGTACCCACCGGGTCGATCATGACGAGGTCGGCGCGGTCGAGGACACTGTATTCGTTGTTGACCCTGCGAAACGGCCCGGTTGAGGTAAAAGCCAGGTCTTCCAGCACGGTGCGCACCGGGCCCAGGATGCCCATGTGCAACCACATCGAGGCCGAACCCGGGCCGCCGTTGTAGGCGAACAGGATCGGGCGGTTCGACTTGTCCCTGCCTTTCTGAACATAGGCCGTGTAGCCGAACTCGGCGATGGGTTCAGCCTTGTCGTTTTTCATCACCAGGGTGCCGGCCGTGGCGGTGTATTCGATATTCTTGCCGCCGATGCTGACAATGCCGGTGGATTCAAAATGCATCGGTTCAACCTTTTTCTCCGCTTTTTCCCCTGCTTTTTCTTCCGCTTTGGCATCGGGTTCCAGGGCAAAAGCCAAACCGGAAAACAAACTGAGCATGCAGAATATCAGTGGGATTTTTTTATTCATTAGCCTGGTGTTCCGGTGGCTGGGAAAAACGCAGTGTATACCACGGACTTGCCGGGGTCTTCGATTGATTGGCGCAACTCATTGACTCAAATTTAACCTGACGCCGGGGAGAAGTAACGCGGCGTCCCCGGCGATGCGGTTTAGCGTTCAATCCCGAACGTGTTGCGCGTCCCTTAACTCCCGCCGCAGGATCTTGCCGACGTTGCTCTTGGGCAGTTCATTGAGGAACTCCACGTAGCGCGGACGTTTGTAGCCGGTGAGATTTGCCGTGCAGAACTCGATGACCTCCTCCTTGGTAAGCGAGGGGTCTTTCCTGACCACGAACAGGCTCACGGCCTCGCCGGATTTTTCATCCGGCACGCCGATCGCGGCCACTTCCATGACTTTCGGATGCTGTGCCAACACATCCTCGATTTCGTTTGGATAGACGTTGAATCCGGATACCAGGATCATGTCCTTCTTGCGGTCCACGATCTTGAAGTAGCCGCGCTGGTCGACGACACCGATGTCGCCGGTGCGCAGGTATCCATCGGCCGTCATGACCTTGGCGGTTTCGTCGGGCCGCTGCCAGTAGCCCGCCATCACCTGCGGCCCG
>JBFZEL010000335.1:0-5699 GCA_041306925.1 Lysobacterales bacterium | reverse complement strand
GCGGCGATGTCGGTATCCGCGTCGATGTTGACGCCGAGGTCGGTGACCTCGAAACCGGCGCCTTCCAGCATCATGCCGACGAGGTTCTTGCCGATATCGTGGATGTCGCCCTTGACGGTGCCCACCACGACCCTGCCGATCGGCTCGGTGCCGCTGGCGGAAAGTATCGGTTTCAGGAGTTGCATGCCGGCCTTCATGGCATTGGCCGACATGAGCACCTCGGGCACGAACAGGATGCCATCACGAAAATCGACACCGACCGCGGCCATGCCGCCGACCAGTGCTTTTTCGAGCACTTTCGAGGCGCTCCAGCCACGCTCCAGCAGTATCCGCGTACCCTCGGCGATTTCCTCAGCCAGGCCGTCATAGATGTCATCATGCATCTGTTCGATGAGTTCATCATCCGGCAGTTCTGAGAGGATGATTTCTTCGTCTTGATCAAATTGGTCAGTCATCGGGGTTCCGCCTCGTTTAGTGCCGACGCCATTTTATTACCAACGACCGCTGCCGGCGTGCATATTTTCGGGCTTCAGCAATATCGGAAACGCCGCCCTTATTTTCGCATCGGTCAGCGGGTCGATATATTCCGGGTAGTGGCTGGATAAAATCGACTTGACCCGCTCGCCGGCCTGTTGCCGGATGTCCGGCGAACCCGCTGCCTGCCATTCTTCCACCGTGCTGCGGTCGGCGAGGGCAGGGTATTCGTAACCGCTGCGCATCAGGTCGAGGGTTTGTGGGTTGCGCAGGTAGTGGCCTTCACCATGCACGACCTGCTCGATCACCTTGTATGACAGCGTCTCCTCGTTGACCTCGATGCCGCGCACCGTGCGTAAAACGGCACCCAGCAAATCGTTGTCGATCACCATCGATTCCAGCGACAAGGCCATCAGGCTGCCGAGCATGCCGCTGGATTCGGAGACGTTGTTGCAACCGCTCTGCGCCGCCAGCGCAATCGCCAGCGCCTTCTCATAACCCGCCTGGTAATCGGGCAGCTTGGAATCGGTCATACCCGCGCCGACCGAGCTCGGCAGGCCATAGAAATTGACCATCTGGGCGGCGGCGGCAGACACCACGGCCTCCTCGCCGCTGCCGCCGGTGAACGCACCGCTGCGCAGATCCGAAACGAACGGCCAGGGGCCCAAGACCACCGGGAAACCGGGACTGACCACATCGATCATCAGCAAACCGGCCAGTGCCTCGGCCACCGCTTGCACCACGGCCCCCGCCAGTGCCGCCGGCGCCGTGGCACCGGCTTGCGGCGCGACGATCACCCAGATGGGCGCACCCATCCTGATCGACTCAACGCAGACCTCGCTGTTGTCCTTGCCATAACGCAGCGGCGAGATCACCGGGCAACCACCACCGTTGGCAAACGGCCGTTGATGGTATTTTTCCTTGCCACCGGCAATCATGTAAAGCATCTCCAGTGTCGGCTGGACATGGGCTGCATCGGCAAAGGTCAGTTGCAGGTGCTTGCTGGTGCCGGCTGCGCTGGCGTAGGCCGAGTTGATGTCGCAGCTCAGCTGGTCCTGGATTTCGGTTGCAACCACCAGCCGTGAAAAGGCGTGGATATTGGCCATCCGGTCGGTCAGACGGGCCGCATCGTAAATATCCAGCAGGGTCGACGGGCGGTAGGTGGACGCACCCACGTCCAGCATGTTGACCGCTTCGCCGCCGCCGTAGGTGTGCACACGCAGACCGCCGATTTCGAGATCGTGCTGCGGGTCGCGGCCGAGCAGTTGCACATTTTTCGGCGCCCCGGCAATGACGTCTTCCACCAGCGCCCGCGGAAAACACAGACGGCCATGCGCGTTGATGAAGCAACCGCGCTCAAGCGCATGTTCCCTGACGATGGGGATGGGGTCACCCATACCGATGTTTTCGAGCACATCCAAAATGGTGTGGTGGATCTGCTTCTCGTCGGATTCGGTCAGTGGCCGGTAACGGCCGCCGGGCATGCCCGCCCTGACGGCGGCAACCGCCGCGTGCTGTTCCTGCCGGGAACTCCTGCCTCTACGCATCGCGCTCACCTTGCATTTTTTCACAGGTTCTCACCCGCCATTTCTCCGTCCGTTCAACGTCGTTAAAACTGAACAGGTGGAAGCCCGGGATATTCAATCCAGGATCATCCAGGTGCGGTCTCAGGCCTGCCAGCAAATCGTTGGGCTCGTAGGGTTTGGTGCTGATGATCTTCTGCAGCAGGCCTTTCTGTTTTTTCAGTAATTTCAATGACTGTCCCACACCGATCCGGAACGAAAGGGTGATCAGCTTGCTCATGTCTGCAACACCGGGTAAACCAATCCAGGCAGGTAACCTGATACCAGCCTTGCGCATGTCCTGCAACCAGCTTATCAAGGTCTGCGGGTCGAAACACATCTGTGTTACCAGGTAAGTGGAAAATTTCTGTTTTTCCTGCAAAAACCACAGCAATTTTTCGTTGCTGAGCAGCGGATGCCCTTCGGGGTACGCGGCGATACCAACGTCTTCGATGTTGTGTCCGATCTCAGCCATGTCCTTTAATACCTGCAAGGAATTATCGTACTGTCCAACCGGCACCGCTGCGTCACCGCCCGGAACGAATATGCTTTCCACCCTGGCGGCTTCCAGCCTTGCCAGGATTTCCCGTAAATGACCCTTGTCGCGGATCATCCTGGCGGCGATGTGCGGGATCAGCTTGAGTTGCCTTTCAGCGGGCAGGGCTCTAAGTTTTTCCACCAGTTCCAAGGTCGGCTCAAGCCCTTTCGTGGGCGAGCAGGTTATCGCGACATAGCGATGCCGGGGAATATGCACCAACCGGTCCATGATAGTCCCGGTGGGTATGACTTCCAAGTAGGCCCGATCCAAAAGGCGGGCCAGGACATCTGCTTCTTCCGCTCGCCCTACCGGCTTTTGTGGCACAGTCGGGGTGGCCGGTTTTTTTGTGTTGCTATCTATCGTTGTTTGAGTCATTTTCTTAAGACCACAGTCGTTGGCTGGCGATGCGGGCGCCGTCAGCCATTGCGCCCAGCTTGGCGTAGACGATGTCTTCATCGACGGCGCCAAAACCGGCAAAGGTGGAAA
The DNA here is from genome assembly GCA_041306925.1 of Lysobacterales bacterium. Classification (GTDB taxonomy): domain Bacteria; phylum Pseudomonadota; class Gammaproteobacteria; order Xanthomonadales; family SZUA-36; genus SZUA-36. The sequence continues at coordinate 2,639 of JBFZEL010000335.1, read as the reverse complement.
AGCCGCAATCGGTTCCGGCCATCACGCGTTCCCTGCCGACAATGTCTGCAAATTTGCAGATGCGCTCGGCGACCAGTTCGGGGTGTTCGATAAAATTGGTGGTCGAGTCTATGACGCCGGGCACCAGTATTTTGTCTGGCGGGATTTTGCTGTCGCGAAACACCGTCCACTCGTGCGCGTGGCGCGGGTTGGACGCTTCGAAAAGCAGGGCTTGCGGGCGTGCTTTCAACACGATTGGCAGTACCACGGACATCGGCGCATCGCAGTGATGCGGGCCCTCGTAGTTGCCCCAGCACACGTGCAGGCGCATTTTTTCCGGGGCGATATTGCGTGTTGCATGGTTGAGCATTTCCACGTGAAGATTGGCCAGCGCCTGGTATTCGCGCTCGGTCTTGTCCTTGAACATCATGTGCCGACCGAGGCCGAGATCGGGTGAATCCAGTTGCAGGATCAGGCCCGCATGGGTGATTGCCTCGTATTCCACCTGCATCGCATTGGCCAGCGCCTCCAGGTAACTTGCGTGATCGGGATAGTAGTGGTTGGGTTGGAACAGCGCGATGACACCGGGTGACGCAGCGTTCATGAAACCTTCGATGACGGGTGTCAGTTCCATGGCCTGCTTGAAATTGTGGATGTCCTCGTTCACCGGGCGCAAATCCCTGGTATGGATTGCGCCGACGCAGCAGGGTTTCCTGTAGGTAGGCGTGCCACCCGCTGCGGCGAGTCTCTGCATGAATTTCGGAAATTCCTCGAGATCTCTTGGCGGTTGTCTCGGACTGTCTCCATCGAAGCCGGTTATGCGGTCCTTGATGTAAGTGGCGTAGGAGATTTTGCTCATCTCCCCGTCGCTGACAACATCGATACCGGTATCGGCCTGCCGCATCACGACCTGTCTCACCGCCTTGCGGATAATCGCGTCCGCCTCGTCGCGGTCGATGTCCTGGTTATTCTCATGGGCAAATACCACCTCGGTCACCGCGTTGCTGCGGGGCAGGCTACCGACGTGGGTGGTCAGGATTCTTTCGCTACTTTGCTTCACAGGCGGATTTTCCTCTATTTCACGGGCTGGAGTGCTGACCGGACTGTTGACGCATACGCCCGATCAGGTCCACGCCAAGTTGACGAAACAGGTGGATCATGTCAACGAAAACCCAGTTCTCCACGTAAATTTCACCCTCACGTTTCCAGATATCCAGGCCATTGATTTCGAGCGGCTTACCGGTCGCAGGGTATCCCAGGTAGTCACCGGTATGGGTTGCCCTGACGCCTGCCCAGCCTGGTGCGCCGCTGTAGCAGCCTTCTGCAATCAACGCATCGAGGTTTTGCACCGAACGGTCGGGGAATGCCTTCAGCCAGGGTTGCTGATGCAGGGTTTCAAATTCGTTGAAATTCAGGCAGGCACCGATGCCGCCCGGACCGTACCACTTCACTTCGGGGTGAAAGAAACCTGCCATCCCCATGCTTTTAAGATCTGATTGGTCGTATTTGTTCAGGCCATCGAAAATGAATTTCCTGATGTGTTCGAGACTGTAACGCGACTCCTCTGCGTCCTGCGTATGCATAAGCACACCGTCACTTGCCCGTGGCGGCGGATAAATGCCATCTTTCCCCCTGCTCGGCGGTAACACGTGGAAACCGGCTTGTTGCATTAAATCAAGCAAGTCCAGCAGCAGGTAGGTCACATCTACTTTGCCATTGCGCAGGCGGCAGAACTCGCCCCATCGGATACTGACCTTTTTGCCGGAAGCCGGTATGTCAAGGTAGTCCCGGGCAAAGGTGCCACTGAAGAGACCGGTGCCGCAGACCCACATTTCCCCGTCCAGCAAGCCATCGATACGGCCATTGGATCTGCCGCCGAAAAAAATATGTGTTTCCCTGTGCAGGTCGGGAAATGATCGCAGCAAGGGCAGCCAGTATCCGGCAATGAAGGCGTCCGCTCCCTGCAAACGGTTGATCGGATCAGGGCCGTTCCAGGCCATGTCCGCATTCACATAAAGCGACATGGCATCTTTGAGCTGTCCCGGGGCTGTGTTTTCCAAGGCCCGCCAGAAGTCCATTACGGTGCGTTTGTTTAATTGGTTCGTGTCAGGCTGCATCAATTTTCCCTGGTGATATACTTCGAATGCATAAATTAATAGTCAGAATAATATATATTTACAATTATTTTACTAAATACGTTCTAAAATAGGTATATATATAAATTTAAAAAATGCATTCGAAGTATAAATATATTGGTATTTTTATGATAGTCTATCCGGAATCAATAAAGGTATTGAGTGATTTCGATGACGATAAGCCGGGATTTCCGCACCGGCTTGAACAGAGGGAAGCGACCCATGGGACAAATACTCAACCCGCCGTTGACCAGTGACAATGATCTTGCCAGGACCGAGGAAAGCATGTCCGTGGTGGTCAGGATGACAGAAGCGCTACAGGCCGGTTCCAATGACATGGCCGCGCATTTCCATCCAGGTTTCCGCTGGATGGCAAATGCGGGTTGCGGCACCAAGCACGGGCTTGATGAATTCCGCAGGAACTGGCAGTTGCCGTTGCGGGCCGCATTCAGCGACCGCAGCTACAACGAGGAAGCCCGCCTGGCACAGGGTGAATGGGTGGCTTCGTTCGGCTACATTGACGCC
>JBFZEL010000334.1:0-6401 GCA_041306925.1 Lysobacterales bacterium | reverse complement strand
CGATCTAACTCGCCGCACCTTGAAATTTTCCGCAAGAAGGGTATCGAAGTGCTGTTGATGTCAGACCGCATCGACGAATGGGTGATGGGTTACTTCAACGAATTCGATGGCAGGAAATTGCGCTCCATTGCCAAGGGTGATGTTGATTTCGGTGCCGAAACCGACGACAAGGCTGACCAGGCGCAGGAAGCCGGGCAAAAGGAGCCGTTACTGAAACGTCTTGCAGAAGCACTGAAGGATGAAGTCAAGGAAGTCCGCGCCAGCCGGCGTCTGACCGAATCTGCCTCCTGCCTGGTGCTGAGCGAACAGGAACTCGCATTGCACATGCGCCGGATGCTGGAACAGGCCGGCCAGACGCTGCCCGACAGCAAACCGGTGCTGGAGGTGAACCTCGAGCACCCGTTGCTGCAGCGGGCTGCTGCGACCGCTGCTGACGAAGACTTCAAGGACTGGGCGACCCTGTTGTACGAACAGGCCGTGCTGGCGGAAGGCGGGCAACTGGAAGACCCCGCCAGTTTCGTACAGCGTATGAACCGTCTGCTGTTCAAAGCAAGCTGAGTTTAATACGTGGCTTCGGCCGGAAGACTTCGGCAGGATAGCTTCGGCAGGATAGTTTCATCAGGACAGGCAACTTGCTCGTGACAGTTCCCGGCACGCCACCGGCCCTTCACCGGTGGCGGCTCGCCAGGCTCACATGATGGGCTGATAAGGCTGGCCGTCAGACCCGCAGGTTTTGCTACCCAGCTACCATTTCGCGGTTTAAACTCGGAACATGGATGCATCGATAAGACTGGACAAATGGCTGTGGGCGGCAAGGTTTTTCAAAACCCGTTCCATCGCCCGCGAGGCGGTTTCTGGCGGAAAAGTGCACCTCAATGGCAACCGCGCCAAACCCGGCCGAAACTTGAATATCGGCGATGAACTGCGTATTCAGCGCGGCGCGGAAGAATTTACCATAACCGTCGTAGAACTCACCGGCGCCCGTGGCCCGGCGGCCATCGCGCGCACTCTTTATGCCGAATCCGAAGACAACCGGCTGAAACGGGAAAAACTGGCCGAAGAACACAAGCTGGCACGGGAGCAGGACGCCAGTCGCGAACGGCGACCGGATAAACGGCAGCGTCGTGACCTGGTCCGTTTCAAGAATAGGTTCGATTAATTGCAATTCCATCCCCGCTTTCGTGGGGATGACTGTGGCTTCCTTTTAATTTCGCAGCAGAGCTTTGAGTTGGTATACCAGGTCCAGCGCCGCACGTGGCGTCAGTTCATCGGGGTCGATTTCATCCAGCCTGTCGAGCGCAGGATTGACCGTTTCGAGTTCGGGTTCCGGCTCTTCATAGCTCGTGAACAGACCCAGTTGGGGGCTGGTATCGTCGCCTTTTTCAAGTTTTGACAACTGGAAGCGGGCGCGCCGCAACACATTTTTCGGAATACCGGCCAAGGCTGCTACCTGTAACCCGTAACTCTGGCTGGCGGGTCCATCGTCGACCGAATGCAGAAAAACGATGCGGTCGCCGTGTTCCACCGCCTTCAGGTGCACGTTGTGGACACCGTCGATCTGCAGCGGCAGGTGGGTCAGCTCGAAATAGTGGGTCGCAAACAAGGTATAGGCCCTGACCTCGCGCGCCAGGTATTCGGCCACCGCCCAGGCCAGCGCCAGGCCGTCATAAGTGCTGGTGCCGCGCCCGATTTCATCCATCAGTACGAGGGAATGCTGACTGGCGCTGTGCAGGATATTGGCCGTCTCAGTCATTTCGACCATGAACGTCGATCGTCCGCGGCTCAGGTCGTCGCCCGCGCCGATACGCGTAAAGATCCTGTCCAGCGGGCCGATGACCGCCCTGGATGCCGGCACCCAGCTGCCGCAATAGGCGAGCAGGCATATCAGGGCCGTCTGGCGCATGTAGGTCGATTTGCCACCCATATTGGGTCCGGTAATGATCAGCATCCGGCGCGTTGGGTTCATACAGGTGCTGTTGGCTGTAAAGGTCTCGGTCTGGACCTGCTCGATGACCGGGTGGCGGCCATCACGAATGTCTATGCCGGTCTGCAGACTGAGCTCCGGACGGCAGAAATCAAGCGTGATGGCGCGTTCGGTAAACGCGCATAAAACGTCCAGCCGGGCAATCGCGGCGGCCATGGCCTGCAGTGGTTCCAGTTGCGCCTGCAGTGCACCGATCAGCTGCTCATAACAGTACTGTTCGCGCGCCATGGCCCGCTCGCGGCTGGAAAGGATCCGGTCTTCGAAGCTCTTCAATTCGTCGGTGATATAGCGCTCCGCGCCTTTGAGTGTCTGGCGGCGTGTGTAATGCAGAGGCACCTTGTCCTGGTGCGTGTTGGTGATCTCGATGAAGTAACCGTGTATCCGGTTGTAACCCACCTTGAGACTGGCGATACCCGATTCCTCACGCTGCCGGTTTTCAAAGTTCAGCAGGAACTCATCGGCATGCTCCGAAAGGCCGCGCAGTTCATCCAGTTCAGCATCATAGCCGGCAGCGATCACGCCACCGCTGCGCACCAGCACCGGCGGTTCATCGACTAACGCTGTGCGCAACAACTGGTAAAGCTGCGGCAGGCATTGTATGGCCGTGGCGCACTGCTGCAGGGGTTCGCGGTTGGTCTCAGCCAGGCTGGCCCTGATATCCGGCAGAACACCAAGCGTCTGCCGCAGTGTCGTCAGGTCGCGGGGACGGGCGGACCCGAGCGCGACCCTGGCCAGGATTCGTTCAATATCGCCCACTGCGCGGAACAGCAAACGCAGGGTTTCGTAAAGACGTGTTTCAAGCAGTACGCCGATCGTGTCGTGACGTAACTGCAGGCGATCGCGATCGCGTATCGGCTCGGCGATCCAGCGCCTCAACAGCCTGCCCCCCATCGGAGTGATGGTCGAATCCATGATGCCGGCAAGGGTGTGCGCGTCGCGGCCTTCGGGATGGTGCAACAGTTCGAGATTGCGCCGCGTAACCCCGTCCAGGTGCAGGTGATTATGCGGGTTCTCCATCTGGATGGCCCGCAGGTGCGGCAGCGCGGTGCGTTGTGTTTCCTGTGCGTACTGGAGCAATGCGCCAGCCGCTGCGATGGCGGCCGGTTCGTCTTCGATTCCGAAACCGGCCAGGTCCCGTGTGCCAAACTGTTCGGTCAACAGGTGGTAGGCGGACGCATGCTCAAAATGCCAGGGCGCGCGTTTTCTGAGGCCGCGCTGGCCAGTGATCGAAGCTGCCCAGTCGGCGTCTTCGGGAATCAACAGCTCAGCTGGCTGCAGTCGTTCCAACTGGGTCTCGAGTTCTTCCGGCGTGGCGACCAGGCGGGTCAGGAAACGGCCCGATGACAGGTCCATCCACGCCAGCGCCCAGGACTTTCCGGTCTTTGCCGCTGCCGCCAGCAGGTTGTCCTGACGGCCGGACAACAGCGCTTCATCGGTTACGGTTCCGGGTGTGACGATACGCACGACCTTGCGATCGACGATGCCTTTACCGGCGGTCGGTTCGCTCACCTGTTCGCAGATCGCGGCCGATTCACCCTTGCGTATCAGTTTGACCAGGTAACCGTCCAGTGCGTGAAACGGTATACCGGCCATCGGGATCGGTACGCCAGCCGACATGCCGCGGCTGGTCAGGGTGATATCCAAAAGTTTCGCGGCGCGCCGGGCATCCTCGTAAAAGACTTCGTAAAAATCCCCCATCCTGAACAACAAAATGGTATCCGGATAGTCTGCCTTGATGCGCAGATACTGCTGCATCAGCGGTGTGTGCGAAGATTGTTCTGAAACGGCTGGAGATGGCATCGCGGAAAGTGTAACGTAGGAAGTGGCGGGTGACCATGATGCACCCGCCAAAGTTTTTGGATCGTCAATCCCGATGACAGGATGGAACCGGATCAATGTCCGATTTTGAAGCACAAGTCAACATTCTGCTGGCCCAAATAGCGGACCTGCTGAGCGCCCGCAACTGGCGTATGGTAACCGCCGAATCCTGCACCGGTGGGTGGATCGCCAAGTGCTGCACCGACGTGGCGGGCAGTTCCGCCTGGTTTGACCGGGCGTACGTCACTTACAGTTACCTTGCGAAGGAGCAAATGCTGGGTGTCGCGCACGATGATCTCGTCAAGCACGGTGCGGTCAGTGAAACCATTGCTCGGCAGATGGCCCTGGGCGCCAAACAGCACTCGCAAGCCGCCGTTATCGTCTCCGCCACCGGCATCGCAGGACCGGGTGGCGGTATGCCCGGCAAGCCGGTCGGCCTGGTGCACTTTGGCTGGTGTATCGGTGACCTGCCCGTGGCTTGCGATGCGGCGGTATTCGCCGGTGATCGCCAGGCCGTGCGTCAGCAGACGGTCCTGCACGCGCTGCAGGGGATCATTTTGCGGATGGCGGCATTGGACTGATTTTTTGACTCGTTTTCAGATTATCGCAATTTGAGAACAGGCGGTTACACACTACACCCGACAATAGAACCCCGGCTGAAACGGACCAGCTGACACAACCGGCCTGAAACAGATTTCCGCTTTAGTTTGTAGGAATTTGCAGCGCTGTCCGCAACGGGGCTTAAGACGCAGACAGGCCTGTGTCATAATGCCGCATAGCGGTAAAAACCAGTTAAATTCAAAGGAGAGTAGCAGTTGGATAACAACAAAAAGCAGGCGCTGACGGCAGCGTTGTCACAGATTGAAAAGCAATTCGGCAAGGGCGCCATCATGCGCATGGGCGATGGTTCAGCGCAGCGGAACATCGAAGTGATTTCCACCGGTTCACTGGCGATCGATGTCGCGCTCGGAATCGGCGGTTTACCACGTGGTCGTGTCATTGAAATTTATGGCCCCGAGTCGAGCGGCAAGACAACACTGAGCCTGCAGGTGATCGCGGAAGCACAAAAACTGGGTGGCACGGCGGCTTTTGTCGATGCCGAGCACGCACTCGATCCGCAGTATGCCGAAAACCTCGGCGTCAACGTGGAAGACCTGCTGGTCTCGCAACCGGACACCGGTGAACAGGCACTGGAGATCACCGATATGCTGGTACGCTCCGGCGCAGTGGATATCGTGGTGGTGGATTCTGTCGCAGCCTTGACGCCCAAGGCCGAAATCGAAGGTGAAATGGGTGACCATCACGTCGGTCTGCAGGCCCGCCTGATGTCACAGGCCCTGCGCAAGCTGACGGCCAATATACAGCGCTCCAATTGCATGGTGGTCTTCATCAACCAGATCCGTATGAAAATCGGGGTAATGTTTGGCAACCCGGAAACCACCACCGGTGGCAATGCGCTCAAATTCTATGCGTCCGTGCGTCTGGATATCCGTCGCATCGGTGCGATCAAGAAAGGCGAAGAGATTATCGGCAACGAGACACGGGTCAAGGTTGTCAAGAACAAGATGGCGCCGCCTTTCAGGCAGGCGGAATTCGAAATACTTTACAGCAAGGGTATTTCCAAGATCGGCGAATTGATCGATCTCGGTGTCGCCAACGGTATCGTCGAAAAGTCCGGTGCCTGGTTCAGCTATGGAAAAGACCGGATCGGCCAGGGCAAGGAAAACGCCCGGACCTTCCTGGCGGAACATCCTGAAATGGCGACAGAAATAGAGAGCCGTTTGCGCGCCCTGTTACTCCCGAAGAAGGAGCCCAAGGAAGAGTCTGCGCAACCCGTCGAGGCATAACCCGGGGTAACTGCAATGCGTGGCAGGTCTGCGCATGAATGGACAGAGTCCGAGGTTCGTGAAATCGCGGTGCGTTACCTTGCGCGCCGTGAGTACGGCGTGGACGAACTCACGCAAAAGCTGACACAACGCGGTGCCGGCGCGGCAATCGCGGCCAAGGTGGTTGCAGACCTCGCCGATTTGAACCTGGTTTCCGACCGAAGGTTCGCGGAGATGTATGTCCGCACACGTATGCTGCAGCTTAACGGACCGGTTAAATTACGCGGTGAACTGCGTGGCCTGGGTATTTCAGACCTTCTGATTGCGCAGGTCATGCCGGGTGAACGTGACGCCTGGTTCGATATCGCTGGCAAATGGGCGGGTAAACACTGTCACGGTGAACTGGACTACGCCGGGCGGGCAAAAATTTACCGTGGCCTGATCAACAGGGGTTTTACCCATGATCAGGCAAATGTGGCGCTGGATCGTTTAAATTCACCTGATTGATTCCTTCCTTCACCGTGTTTCTGTAAACTTGCATCCCCGTTACGCGCAGGCAGCGTTTTTTTGTTTTAAGGCAGGAAAATTTTGAAGACAACAGCTGAAATTCGCCAGGCCTTCCTGGACTTTTTTGCCTCCAGGCAGCACGAGGTGGTGGCGTCCAGTTCACTGGTTCCGGCGAATGACCCGACATTGCTCTTTACCAACTCCGGTATGGTCCAGTTCAAGGACGTTTTTCTGGGTGCGGAGAAGCGTGCAGTGCCACGTGCGGC
>JBFZEL010000333.1:0-2527 GCA_041306925.1 Lysobacterales bacterium | reverse complement strand
GTGGGGACCACGTCCAACCGATCAGGCATCGGCGCCAAGGTGCGGGCGCGAGCGATCATCCGCGAGGCAAGCCTGACCCCAGAACTCCTGACATACCCCTTGTTCAAATGTCCGCTTTTTTCGTCATGACGGCTCCTGGATCGCGTAGATCAGGCGCAACGTTGAGCCTGGAAAGCACGCCTTTCTTCGGTTGAGTTCCTCACAGAGTGCCGCGACGGCGCGTGTGCGGTGAGGGGAACTTTGCGCCGCAAGCGTCACCCGCAGTTCCCGCTTGGTCACTTTCAGATCGGCGGCGCTGGCCAGGGCCGCTTGGAGGAGCGTCCTGCCTTCATCATCCGCTCGCCGATAATGGGGCTCGACCAATCGCAGCAGATCGCTTTCAGCTTGGTAGGCCACCATTTTGATGAGGTTGGTCAGGTGCTTACGTTCCGGCGCCAGTTTGACGACCGGTTGGTCGATCGCCTCCCGCACCGGAACTCGTCGCGGCACCGCAGCGCGACGTTTCTCCAACTGCGAGATTCGCTGCCAGGCGGTCCAGATCTTCTCGCCCAGTTTGCCGTAAGCGACTTTGAACCCGCGCATCGTTCGATGCTTGCTTTCCAGATTGCTCAGCGCCTCCAATCCGTATTCGCTTTGCAGTCGATCGACCCGCGCCCAGGCTTGGCGCAGTTGGGCATCCAGTGCCTTCCAGACCGGGTTGGGAACCTCGCGCGTCGGGTCATCCGGAACGGCGGCATACTCAGCCAGCGCATCCAGGGCGTATTCCTCCCGGAGATACTTGAAAAAGTTTTCCTGCCGCCACCGATCGAACATGCGATAGGCCACTTGGGCCGCGGCCAGATCGCGCCGTGTGGTCAGGATCGCCGTCTGATGTCCGTTATCCATCCGGCGGGTGACCTGCCGCAAACGCAACCTGCCTTTGAGCAGCCGGATTTCCTGATCGGCCAGAACATAGGAAACCTTGCGCCCGTCGCAGCGGGCGGTATGCGGACGAAACCGTGCCCGCGGGATTTGGGGATAAGGACCCTTGCGATAGGTCAGCAGATCAAATCCAGCCGCAATGATCTGTTGAAAGAGCTTCGGACTGAAACCGCCACGGTCGAACACCACGGTCACGCGGCGCTTGCCCACCAGTCCGCGGACTTGATCAAGGATGCCGGGCAGCATCTTGACCAGACCGGCGTTGGCCTCGGCGGTCACCACGAACAGCGGATCGCCCGAGCGGTCATTGACCCAATAATCCGAGGTGGCCGGCGCCGAAATGCGCATGCGGGCCACATGCGCTTTGGGCAGCGCATGCTGGCCGTGATAGACCCGCACGTGACCATCGACGTAAAGGAAACCCATGGCCTGGCCACGCAACGCCACCCGCTGCTTGGCCAGCGCCTCGCCAAACTGGGCGGCGCGTCCGCTGGCGGCCAGGCTGGCCAGTTTGCGCCGCAGCGTCTTGACCTCCGGGGCGCGGTCCAGTCCCAGCACACGCCCGAGACTCTGAGGCGAATACTCCTTGAGGTTTTCCGGACGTTTGATGCGCCACAATGCCATCAGCAACAACGTCAGCAAACTGGTGCGCAATCCATAAAAGCCCGGGCCGAGACTGCCGTAGATTTTCCGCGCGCAATCGAACACACCACTGGCGATGAGAACCGGCAGCGCCAGGAGAACGCCGGCTCGCGGAACTGCGTTCGCCGATCCGAACAACGGAGGCGCGTCTTCCAGCAGTCCCAGTCGAGCCAGCAGTCGGTCGGCAGAACGATCACTCGGATCGGTGTCCTGGCTGGCGGGCGCTGGCGGGGCGGCAACGCAAAAAGCGGACAGTTTTGGGTTCGAATTGGGTTCCGCATCCACGGGCAGCATTTCCGTCTGCTCGTGTGGTTCTTTCCAGCCCATCCGGATGAGCCCTTTGCGAACGGCCGTCTCACTGATCCCAAGCCGTCGTGCGATTTCGCAATTGGAATGTCCTTGAGCTTTGAGCCGGTGCATCGTTTGCCGCCGGGAATCTCTCCATCGTGCGCGTCCCGCAGGATAGCCGCGTGGTTGGCCCAACGCAGCCAGTCCACCCTCCTCATATCGACACTGATCGCGACGCAGGGTTCTGGCCGAATAACCGAAGACGCGAGCCACATCGTTTTGATCGGCCCAGCCTTGCTCGACAAGGTTCACCATCGCATGAGCCTCGGCCATTCGGTCGGTCACGGCGTAATGAGCCACGGGGATGCCCGACACAATCACCACTCGATGGCCCTCCTCCGTCCGGATCTGGCAACGGTCGTTGATCGCGCGCACTTCCGGCGGATTGCGGGCGTCGGGAAACAGGTCCTGAATCTCGGTGGCCATATGGTGCCACCGAATACTGCATTTTCGAAAAAGCGGACAGTTTTGGGTTCGAGGTCAAAAATGGAGCTACGAGCAACAAACCCCAAATAAATCAGGCAAAACTGAAATGCCTATGTCAGGAGCTCTGGAGTCTCTCTCTTCAGGGAAGCCTTCAAAGCGGATGCAGGCTGAACGATTGACACTTCCATGA
>JBFZEL010000332.1:0-7820 GCA_041306925.1 Lysobacterales bacterium | reverse complement strand
ACCAGGTCGGGCTGCGGCCGCATCGAATTGATCTGCGACACCGCCTCGGCCAGGTGCCTCGCGGTGTCGGCTATGCCATACAGCAACTTGCCCCTTTCAACAACGTGCGTGTCGGTAATTTGGACCAGTAAAGTCAATTAATTTCCCCCTTTTGTCTCATTTATTCTAGCTGAAAATTTCTTTTCGGTGCGATTTTGATATTTCGCCGCCGGCAGCCCGGGCTGCGGGAGAAACCAGCAGCAGGGCGCAAATCAGCCAGAGGACTCGCCTGAACTGTCCGGGCGCCAGGCAGGGAATTCGGGTCATAACCTGTCAATCCATGGGATCGTCGAAAAAACTGTTGAATAGCATAAGGTTTTCACAGGGCAAGCGTTACTTCAGTTCGAGGAACAGGCGGCGGTTCATGTAGGTGATGCGGTTGCCGAGGGTGCGGGCGACCAGTTCGTGGATCGAAGCGGTCAACATCAGGTTTTCCATGTCGAGCTGGGCCATCTTCTCGGTGGTCAGGTGAAACAGCACCGAGGGTTCGTCGGCCACCACCAAGGCGGCGCGCCGCCGGTCTCGCGTGTAGGCCGACATTTCACCAATCAGGGAACCTGGGCGGAATTTTTTGACCCGCTTCCAGCCGTCGTCTTCGGTTTTGATCAACGCGGTCATCGACCCCCGGTCGAGGATGAACAGGCCGGTATCCTTGTCACCCTGTTCGAACAGCTTTTGGTGTTTCTCGACTTCGATCCGATCCATTGCGGACATCAGCAATTCGACTTTCTCCCTGTCGTCGAAGATGTTCTGCAGGTGGTCCTCGATGGAGCATTCTCCGCCGCTGTTTTCGTACTTTTTGAGGATCAGGTCTTCCTGGTACTCGATCGCGTAGTCGGCGTCCGGAAAAATAAGCGGCTCGCCGTTTTCAAGGCTGACGGCCTCCAGCATCAGCAGGCTCTTGCGTATATCGGGCCCGACCCCTGAATAGATCAGCTTCACCCCGGATATCTCACAAAGGCTTTTGATCTGGACGAAAGTGTTCAGCGCGGAGATGTCCATTCCGGTGACCCGTTTGAGGTCCAGCAGGATGGCGAGATAATTGGCGGACCGCACTTTGGCGTCATCGCGGATAGTGTCGAGTATCGCATTGGCGGTGCCGAAAAACAGGAAGCCGCGCAGGCTGTAGACCAGGCACTCGCCGCCGTGCTCGTCCAGCACCATGTTGCCGGCCTGTCCGCGCTCCACCGAACTGCGGTGGCTGACCAGCGAATACTGCCCCTGGATCGCGGAGATCATGCTGTAACGCAGCACGAACAACAGCAGGGCCAACATCAAGCCCACGCCGATGCCCTGCATAAAGCCGAAGAAGATCACTGTGCCCAGAATGATCAGGGCGATGGCGAAATCGATCGGCTGGAAACCGCGGACTTTTTCGTACATCCACTCGTGAAACAGCTGGTAAGCGAACATGAACACAATGGCGCCGACCAGCAGCTTGGGCAGCCAGGGGATGATGATGCTGCCGAACACGGCCATTATGATGCATATGATGCTGGAAATGATCGGCATCCAGCGGCTGGACGCACCGAACTTCTCGAACATTATCGTTCCGACCAGGTCGGTGGAGCCGGGCGGGCTGGCGATCAGCGCATTGAGCACATTGCCGGCACCCAGGTCCGCCATCTCGGAAGAGGTATCGAGATCCTGGCTGCCCGCTGCCATCAGTACCGATAACGACATCGACTGGGTCAGCAGGGCGAGGAAAGCGATGGTCAGAATCTGTGGCACCACGGACAACACGAACGAGATGTCGACCTGGCTGAACGAGAGTCTCTCAAAGATGCCGAGCGCGCCGCCGTGATCGGGCGGGATGGCGAATAACCAACCCTGCTGGACCAGTTCCGGAACAGACTGGCCCTTGACGGTCGCGATGGCGTAGAAAGCCATCACGAGGCCGATCGAGGCCACCGGCAACGCCCATGAGCGCCGGATGCTGAATACCGAAACCACCAGCACGATGCCACCTCCGATGAACAGCAACAACTTGATCAGGTTCTCAGGCTGCTGCAGCACGCTGACCAGGCCAATGGAAATCGTCTCGTCAACGGCGATGCCGACACCGGCCTGCAGCATCAGCCAGCCAATCCCGGCCATGAACCCACATATCACCGGGTACGGCATCAGTTCCAGCAACCGGGTCAGGCGGTAATGGCCTATGACCCAGAAGAAAAACGCAACGCCGAGGGAAGACAGCGACATCACCACCATCATGGTCGCCAATCCATCGGTCTGGACCCTCTGCGCACCCATGTGGGCGACCATCAGGCCGGCGATCGAGGCGAGAATGACGACCGATTGTTCGTCCAGGCTGACGATGTGAAGGCGTTTTTCCGAAGTAATGGCGACGTAAACGCCCAGGATGGCCCAGCCTGCGAGAAGAATGACGATCAGCAGAGGCAGGAACTGTGCCAGGACGCCGGCGAAAATGACGGTCGCGAAGGCGTAACACCAGAGCGAATTTTCCAGCCCGTCAAAAATCCCCAACGTGATGTCGGCAGAAAGGGATTTTGATTGGTAGCCTGATGTCCGGATTTTTGTCATTGACCGTTTGTCATGTCCGCACGTTCGACCCTGCGATTGCTGCAGGGTTAACCCTGAAACGCGTATGTTACTTGAAAACGCAGCGTGCTGTCTGCTGCAACATTCGACGTTGCCACTCCGGCAGGAAAAATATCGGGCGCACGCGTCCGCAGCTTCAAAAACGCGCCCTTGATCAGGGGCTAATGCGTTTCACCAGGTCGATGATATCCCGGTCGCAATAGGTACAGACGTAGCGGTGGCTCTCGTCGGGGCTCAGCCTGAACTCGGCGGTGATGGGTTCGTTCTGGTTCGATATGCAATTCGGGTTCGAACAGGTCAGGATGCCCCTGACGACCTTTGGCGCCTCGGCATTGAATTTCTTCACCACCTTGCCGCCGACGATGATATTGATCGTAGCCTGCGGCGAGACCAGCGCCACCAGGTTGGCTGCCTCGGCCGAGAGTTCCACATCCTCGAGCTTGAGAATATCTTTCCTGCCGCCCTTCTTTGAATGGCTGTTGACGAGGATGCTCATGGTCTTGTCATTCGACAGTCCGAGCACCCTGAGCACGTCAAAGGCCCGCGCCGGCAATATGTGGTCGATCACCGTGCCGTGATCGATCTTTTCGACCTTCATGTATTTATCTGACATTTCAGACGCCTCCTATGACCATCGACAGCAACGCCATTCTGACCGGCACGCCGTTGGCGGCCTGCACGAAATACTTGGCCTGCGGCATGGCATCGACTTCCGGGGTGATCTCGTTGATCCTCGGCAGCGGGTGCATGACGATCATGTGAGCGGGTCCCTGCGACACGAGTTGCGGGTCGATCGTGTATTTGCCCGCGACCTTCTTGTATTCGACGGGATCCGGAAAACGCTCCTTCTGTATGCGGGTGACGTAGAGGATATCGGTCGTCGTGATGACTTCTTCCGGCGTATGGCAGGCGATACCAAACTGGCCGGAATCCTGCAGGTGCTCAACCACCTCGCGCGGCATTTCCAGGCCTTCGGGCGACACCAGGTTGATGGTATTACCGAACTTGGACAGGGCGAATGCCAGCGAATGCACGGTCCTGCCGTAACGCAGGTCACCGACGAGGCTGATGTTCAGACCTTTCAGCCGGCCCATGTGCTGCCTGATGGTGAACAGATCCAGCAGGGTTTGCGTCGGGTGTTGACCGGCGCCATCGCCGGCGTTGATGATCGGCACACCGGAAAATTCCGTGGCGAGCTTGGCCGCGCCTTCACGCGGGTGACGCAGGACGATGGCATCGGCGTAACCGCTGACCATCCTGATGGTATCGGCGAGGGTCTCGCCCTTGACCACGGAGGTCGCCTCGGTCCCGGCAAAACCTATGACCCCGCCACCGAGACGGGTCATGGCCGTTTCGAAGGAGAGCCGGGTTCGTGTCGATGGTTCAAAGAATATGCTGCCCAGCACCTTGCCCTTGAGACAGTCGTTGACCGCCTTGCCCCTGGCAATGTCCAGCATACCTTCGGCCCGGTCGAGAACGTCGATAATTACCTCGACCGTCAGGTCGTGAACCGAGATCACATGACGCATAACAACTCCCCGATTTTGGTTACGGACGCGCGTATTTTAAACCATTTGCGCATGGCTGCTGCAGCGGCAACGCCGCCCGGGCCCGGACAGTCAGTCACCATACACAATCCCGTCGATATCGTTCGAAACCAGCGTCCCGGCCCGGCCCTTCATGATATCCACCAGCTCTGACAACTGGCCGATCACACTCCTGTGCCCGGTTTTCCGGACAAATTCGCAGGCGCCCCGGATTTTCGGACCCATGGAGCCAGCGGCGAAATCGAGTTGCTCCAGGGCCGCCGGATGTGCAGCCCTGATAACGCGCTGCTGAGGTGTGCCGAAGTCCGTGTAGACGTTGGCGACATCGGTCAGCATCACGAACATTTCTGCATCCAGTTCCGTGGATAGCAGGGCACTGGCCAGGTCCTTGTCGATAACGGCTTCCACGCCATAGAGCTTCTGTTCATCGTCATAGGCCGTGGGGATGCCCCCGCCACCCGCGCAGATGACCACCACACCGTTGTCCACCAGCAAGCGGATCGCGCTGATTTCTATGATCCGCCGGGGCAGCGGGGACGGCACGACCCTGCGGAAGTGCTCACCATCGGGCGCCATGGACCAGCCCTTTTCGCTGCGCAGCCGGTCGGCTTCCAGCCGGTCATAGATCGGCCCCACCGGCTTGGTCGGGTGCTGAAATGCGGGGTCTGCGGGATCGACCAGGACCTGGGTCAGCACCGTGACGATGTGATCCTCGAACGGAATGATGTTACCCAGTTCCTGTTCGATCATGTAACCGATCATGCCGACGGTTTCCGCGCCGAGGACATCGAGCGGGTAGGGGTCGACGGCCGAATAGGCGGCATCCATCAACGCCAGCAGACCGACCTGGGGTCCATTGCCGTGCGCGATGACCAGTTGGTGATCTTTGTGGACTTCAGCCAGCTGCCTGACGGCGATACGGATATTTTCCCGCTGGTTTTCAGCGTTCAATGCCTGGCCGCGCCGTAACAGCGCGTTGCCGCCCAGTGCCACGACCACTCTCATGGCCCGGCCTGCCGCAGTGGGGTCAGATTCAAGTGCCGGGGTCCATCATTGGCTGCCCAGCGTTGCCACCAGCAGCGCCTTGATCGAGTGCACGCGGTTCTCGGCCTGCTCGAACTGGATTGCGGCGTCTGACTCGAACACTTCCTCGGTGACCTCCATGGCGTCCAGCCCGAACTTTGCGTGGATCTGCCGGCCAAGCTCGGTTTCCAGGTTGTGGAACGCCGGCAGGCAGTGCATGAAACGCACCCGCGGATTACCGCTGGCGGCCATCAGTTTGGCATTGACCTGGTAGGGTATGAGCAAACGGATACGCTCCGCCCAGGTCTCGGCCGGTTCGCCCATCGAAACCCACACATCGGTGTGGATGAACTGCACGTCCCTGACCGCCTCGTACGGATCTTCCGTCAGGGTCAGCACGCCCTTGTACTTCTTTTCAAGCTGGCGTGCCTGCTCGAGCAGTTCCGCACCCGGCCACAATTGCCGGGGCGCGGCAATGCGCACGTCCATGCCCATCAGGCAACCGGCGATCATCAGCGAATTGCCCATGTTGGAGCGACCGTCGCCGACGTAGGCGTATTTGAAGTTGTGCCAGGGCTGCGGCATGTATTCACGCATGGTCATCAGGTCCGCACACATCTGGGTTGGATGAAATTCGTCGGTCAGGCCGTTGAACACGGGTACACCGGCATAATCCGCCAGTTCCTGCACGATCTTCTGGCTGGCGCCGCGGTATTCGATGGCATCGTACATGCGGCCCAGCACTCGGGCGGTATCCTTGACCGACTCCTTTTTGCCGATATGTGAGCTACCCGGGTCGAGATAGGTGACATTGGCACCCTGGTCATGGGCGGCCACTTCGAACGCGCAGCGTGTCCGGGTCGACGGTTTCTCGAATATCAACGCGATGTTCTTGCCACGCAAACGCTGCACCTCGGTACCCGCGTACTTGGCGCGTTTCAGATCCCTGGCCAGGTCGAGGATGTAGGTGAGATCGCGTTTGGTAAAATCCAGCAGCTTCAGAAAGCTGCGGTTCTTGAGATTGAATGACATGCTGGTTTTCCTCCACGAAAGAGCCGGCTTGCACAGTTTCAAGCAGGTAAACGGGTCACTGATCCTGTGCGAATTACCACATCGGGTACAATAAACTTCGCTGCAAAACTTTTCCTGATCTACATCAGGACTTTGTGCAAATCCGGAATAAATCTGGCGCCCGGACAGTCGTGACGCATGACCATGAAACAGAATCTTAAAAGGGCTGACCAACCATCCATCCAGGCTGCGGTCTGTGGTCACTCACCTCACTCATTCAGGCCACTGCAATGGCTCACCCGGTTGGCCTGCCTGGTGCTGTCCATGTCGGCTGCCGCCAACGTCAATGCAACCGATGACATGGCTACCGGTGATCAGGCCTGGGCCCAGCGGCACATGGGACACCGGGGCTCGCAGGCTGCCGCGGAGCCGATCCAGCGGGCCATCGACGCTTACGCAGCTATGCTGAACGCCAATCCCGGCAATCTCGAGGCCCGCTGGAAACTTCTGCGCGCCTTGCATTTCAAGGGTGAATTCGTTCTAAACAGCGATCAGGAGCGGTTGGCGCTGTACCAGGCCGGTCGTGAAGTCGCCGAGGCCGGCAGACTGCGGATCGAAACGGAGTACGGGCTGGACCGGGGTCTGTTTCGTACGGACCCCGCACGGGTGGCGAGCGCTGTCGGTTACCGGGCGGATGTTGCCGGGTTCTGCTTCTGGGGCGCCGCGAACTGGGGTCTGTGGGGACAGTACAGCGGCAAGATGATCTCGGCACTCACCGGGTTGGTGAACAAGATTCGCCAACTCGCGGAAATCATGGTCCTGATGGATGAGTCCATCGAAAACGGCGGCGCCCACCGTTTGCTCGGGCACTTCCATGCGAGGGTGCCGAGAATCCCGATGTTTACCTGGTGGGTCGACCGGGACCTCGCGATCAGCGAACTGCGGCTTTCCCTGCAGGTCGCACCCCACAGCCTGCTGAGCAAAATCTACCTCGCCGAAGCACTGTTGAAATTCAACCCCGGGGGCAAGCAGGAAGCACTCGGGCTCCTTCAAGACATCGTCAAGAGCCAACCCGATCCGCAGCGCCTGGTCGAAGATACCCGTGTAATCGAGGATGCCGGGGTGCTGCTTAAATCAGAAACGGGGTGAAGGCACTGTTGTTCCACTAAGTCTGGGGGGACACTGGGGTGGGTAGTTATTACCAGGACACGGCACAAGTACATCCCTGTAGCCTCGGACTCGGCTTCCTGCCTCGTACGGTCCTGGTAATAACTACCCACCCCAGCGTCTACTGACCGCCGTGCAAAACCTTCAGAATCCATTGACCGATAGTTACCCACATAGCCGAGGGTATGCAGTACCTTAATTCAGGACCGTGAGCGACATGGATGTCGCGACCGAGCCCACACGGACGTGCTTGTGGCGTGTCCTGAATTAAGGTACTGCATGACCTCGGCGCCCACACAGAAATCGAAACAATAGTCCAATTGTGGTCACCACAAAGCAAACTGGAATGGGGGCTTTTCTTGAGTGTGGGAAATTCAGATTAAGTGGGACAACAGCTGGGTCTGCGTAATTATTTCTTTTTTCTAAAATATCAGTTATGAAGTTTTTTATATTGATTATCAGTCTTTAATA
>JBFZEL010000331.1:0-4137 GCA_041306925.1 Lysobacterales bacterium | reverse complement strand
ATGGGTGTGCCCGGCAAAAAATGATTCAACGGCTTTTTTTCCACCGGATCGACACAGAACCCGCTGGATAGCCCATAGGTCGTCGATACGATTTGACCGCCCTGATTGGCACGCACAAAACACAGACCATGCTGGCCGTCTTTCAATTTGCAGAAACGCGGACATAAATCGCATTGCACCCGACCGTGACCGTCTTCAGTCTGTTTGGCGTCGAGCTTGTGCCAGTATTTCGTGGCGCTGGTGTTTGCGTTCATAATCGTTACCTCTTGAATTTAAATGGTATCGTAACCAGATATTTACAAGGAGGAAGCCTTTATGATGAATGAAAGAGCTGCCGCCGTAGCCGGCATGTTTTATCCTGCTAACGCTGCGCAATTGCGCCACGCCATCGATGACTACTTGCAACACGCCGCAAGCCACCCGCAAATCCCCAAGGCCATCATCGTGCCGCACGCCGGTTACGTTTATTCGGGGCCGATCGCTGCCAGTGCCTATGCCACTTTGCGCCCGCTGCGCAGCCAAATCGGCAAAGTGGTTTTACTGGGCCCCGCGCATCGCGTGCCGTTTCGCGGCCTGGCCGCGACATCAGCGGATTTTTTTATGACGCCGCTGGGTAAAATAAAAATTGACCGCGATGCCATTACGCGTGTCAGCCAATTGCCGCAGGTTGAAATTTTCGACAGCGCGCATGCCGAGGAGCACAGCCTCGAAGTGCAGTTGCCATTTTTACAAAGCGTGCTGGATAATTTTGAACTGATCCCGCTGGTAGTTGGCGAGGCCGGCCAGCACGAAGTGGCCGAAGTTCTGAACCTGTTATGGGGCGGCGACGAAACCCTCATCGTCATCAGTTCCGATCTCAGTCACTACAAAAACTATGCGGTGGCACAACAGATGGATCGCGCCACATCCGTCGCTATTGAAACATTGCAACCGGAACAGATTCATTACGACATGGCCTGTGGCCGCAATCCGGTGAATGGCTTGCTCGAAGTGGCCAGGCAAAAACATCTGCATGTCGAAACGATCGATTTGCGCAACTCCGGCGATACCGCAGGCGATAAAAGCCGCGTGGTAGGTTACGGCGCCTATGTCTTCTACGCCTGATATCGAACTCAACCAGGACGAAAAAACTACGCTGTTGGCTATTGCGCGTGAAGCCATTGCGTTTGGTTTAAAGCACGGCAGGTCATTGCCGGTTATCGTTGACCAATACAGTTTTAACCTGCAACAACCCCGCGCCACGTTTGTGACCCTGCATTTGCACGAAAAATTGCGCGGTTGCATCGGCACGATCGAGGCACATCAACCACTGATCAAAGATGTAGCGGTGCATGCATTTGCCGCCGCATTTGAAGACCGGCGTTTCACCCCCGTCAGCGGCACTGAATTGCCGCAACTTGACATTCATGTGTCCATACTCACACCCGCAACGCCGCTGCAATTCACCTCGGAGGACGATTTATTGCGCCAGTTACAGCCGGGTGTGGATGGCCTGGTCCTGCAGGCCGGCCAGTTCCGCGGCACGTTTTTGCCGTCCGTATGGGAACAACTGCCGGAACCGAAAGATTTTCTGTGTCATTTAAAAAGGAAAGCCGGGTTGGCGGTGGATTACTGGAGTCGTGAGATCAAAATCGGCCGTTATAGAACGATCTCGATTCATTAAGGGAAGCTCTGATTAATGCCATCCTGGCATTATCAGAGCGCGGCAGCCGAAAAGTGTGATTTTCGACTGCCTTAAAATTTACTTTTCACCGGACAGGGGCACGGGACGCCGACCTGAAGTGGCGTCCTGCCCCGATGTATCCGGGCGGTCGATGCGTATCACGACCGCCGTCAGCGGCTGCAGTACGATGCTGTCGCGCGTCAGTTGAAAGCCCGACGGCTGCTTTACCGGCGTCGATCCCGCTTCATCGTCGTCCACTACAACCGTGCCGTGCGTGAGGTCGTCCCCCAGTGTCAGTCTGCGTTCGGCGTTGTCGGCGTTGATGAAGACAAAGTAGGTGTCGCCGTTGGTAGCTTGCGCCCGGTAGGCGATGACGAGGTCGGTTGCGCCGATCTCCGGGGCTGACACGAGCGTCACACGGGCGTCGATTTCTGCGCGCGTTGCCAGGCGGAAGGCGTCCGTGGATCGGCGCAGCGCGATCAGCCCGGCTGTGTAGGTACGCGTGAGGTACGAGTTTGCATGGCCGGCGGGATCGGTGGCTTTGGCCCAGTCGAACCTGTTGATTGCGTCCGAGGAGTCGAACGAATCGTGCACGAAGAAGGGGTGGATAAAAGGCCGGCCTGCGCGGTCAACCATGCGGGTTTCCTTCTGCTCGGGCTGTCCGGGCGCGAGCCACTGCTTGGTGCGTCCGTATTCCTGGCCCGCATGCAGGAAGGCGATGCCCTGGCTGGTGAGCGTGAGGGCATTGCCGAGCCGTATCCGCTGGTGGATTTCACGGCTGCCCTGCGGAATTTCCGGGTCCAGCCTGGCGGAGTAGGCGATGACGTCGTGGAGCGTGAGGTTGTCGTGCGCTGCGATGTAGGTAACCACGTCACCCGGATCGTCCGCGCTGAAATTGCCGGGACGCGCGCGGATGTTGTCAAAGATCCGTTCGATCGGGCGCGCGCCGCCGGTAATGAACCGCGGCTGGCCTTCGCTGCCGTAGCCGGACTTGATTTCGTTGCGAAAGTCGTCGGAGAAGACCGCCACCGAATCGGTGTGCGCCATCCAGTCCTGATCGGCTGGCGGGCGGGGATCGCCCTCGTCTCCTGCATAAGTCCGCCAACCTTCGCCGATCATGATGATAGCGGGGTTGATCGCCCGCGCCGTGTCGAAAGCGAGCTGAATGGTTTCGGCGTCGTGGTCGCCCATCATGTCGAAGCGGAAGCCATCGACTTTGAATTCGCGGGTCCAATAGGCGATGGAGTCGATGAGGATGCGGCGGGCCATCGCATGGGTCGTTCCGAGGCGGCCGCCACCAAAGCTGGTTTTCGGCGTCCCGTCGATATTCTGAAAGTGATAGTAGCCCGGGGCGAGGTCCTCAAAGATGCGGAGGTCCGCCGTGTGATTGTAGACGACATCGAGAATCACGCCCATGCCGCGCGCGTGGATCGCCTTGATGAGATTCTTGAACTCGACGATCCGCCGCTCCGGATCGTCCGGGTCGGCTGAATACATGCCCGAGAGGGAGAAGTAGCTGTGAGGATCGTAACCCCAGTTGTAATTGTTGTCGCTGGCCGAAAAGTGCATCTCGCGGCTGCGACTGGCGGATTCGTCGCCGAGGCGATAGCTCATCACCGGCAGCAGCTGAACATGGGTGACTCCGAGCGACTGGATGTAGTCGAGCTTGTCGATCATGGCCTCGAAGGTGCCGAAGGGGGCGTTGAGGTCGCGCTCGATGGCTGGATCGACGGTGAAGTCGCGCACGTGGATTTCCCAGATGATCGCGTCCTCCTTTTTCGTGAAACCCGGGATATGCGCGAAATCGAGTTCGGGGCCGAGGCGCGACGGAGCGACGATCGCCGCTTTGCCGATCTCGTGGCGGGCGCTGTTGAACGTGGCCATCGACATCGCATAGGGATCGAGGGCAAGGCGGACCATGCCGTCACCCCGCGCATCGACCTGGTAGTGATAAAAGCTGCCGCGCAGATCGGACAGGCCTGTGTTGGCCTGGTTCAGGACCACTGACCACGTACCGTTGTCGCTGCGCACCAGCGGGATGTTGTCGGCCACGACATGATCCTGGTCGGCTTTGTCGTAGAGCACGACGGCAACGTCTGCCACCGAAGGTGACCACATGGTGAGTGTCGCCGAGCCGTCCGGATGCAGCCTGGGTCCGAGGTCGCCCCGGTAGGTGTAGGACTGGTCCAGAAGCTGCCACGAGCCGGCCGCCGGATTGCCTGCGTGGGTGTTGTTGACGCCAGGTAGAACGAAGCCGCAGGCGATCAGCAGTCCGACCGACAAGAAGCGCGCAACCGAACCAGTAAGGGAGCGCGTGGCAGATCCCCGGCGAGCGGGGAGTATGGCAATGGGATTAAAGCCCTTTCCCCGCAATTGCAAACTCAATGAATCACTGATTGGGTACAACGGCGTGCGGCACGAAGTGTGTCCATGCACGTTTGAGCAAGCGGTAGACAAAACGCACACCTATTATC
>JBFZEL010000330.1:0-2735 GCA_041306925.1 Lysobacterales bacterium | reverse complement strand
GTGGTAACAGATGTCGTCCAGTTCACCGGTGGTAACCCCGGCACGCACGTGTTCACGCAACATCCGCAGCACCTCGCCGGCGAGGTGGCCTGCAACGCGCATGGCTTCGATTTCTTCTTTTGTTTTTAAGACTATGCCCATTGAATTGTTTCCGTGGCGGCCGACTATTGTACCCGTTGAATACCGATTTGCATTAACGCCCGTGAAAGTACTTGAATTCGCACCGCTATGGAACCCCCTGAAATTTCCCCATGACTAAAAACCGCCTAAAGCGGATAATTCGCCTCGGTAAATCAATGTGTGCTGGCAATGCGTGCTGGTTCTGGAGCTTAGGGGGAATGGAAAAATTTTTAAGGTTCATGCTTCCCTTGCTTTTGATCGTCGGTTCGGTGCTGGTGGTCATCGCGTTGGCAAGCTGGCAAAAGTCAAAAAGCGCGGAACGCAAACCCGATACCAACAGGGCAGTCCTGGTCGAGACCATCGAAGCCGAGGTCGTCTCGCTTAATTTCACGATCCGTTCCCAGGGTACGGTCAGACCCCGCACCGAAACCACGCTGGTGTCCGAGGTATCCGGCAAGATCGTCTCGGTGGCTCCCGAATGTGTCGCCGGCGGTTTTTTCCGCAGCGGTCAGCAATTATTGCAAATCGACCCCAGTGACTATGCAACCGCGCTGAAGCGCGCCGAGGCTGCGCTGGCCTCGAGGGTCGCGAAACTGGCGGATGAAACCGCGCGCTCGGAGCAGGCGCTGCGGGACTGGAAAAACATGGGCAAGGAGGGCCAGCCTTCCGACCTGGTGCTGCGCAAACCGCAGATGGCCGATGCCACGGCCAATGTCAGCGCGGCCGAGGCCGATGTGCAAAAGGCGCGCCGTGATCTCGAACGCACCTCGATAACACTGCCCTACGATGGGCTGGTCAGGCAAAAGGCGGCGGATATCGGGCAGTACGTAAGCCCCGGGGCGCGTCTTGGCGTGACCTTTGCCATCGATACCGCGGAAGTCCGCTTGCCGCTGACGCACGACGACCTGAACTACCTGGACCTGCCGTCGGAAACCGAGGTCAGGGACAATGACAAACCCTATCCGCCGGTCACGCTGAGCGCCGCAACAGCCAATGGCACCAGCCAGTGGCAGGCCCGCATTATCCGCACCGAAGGCGTGGTCGACGAAACCAGCCGGGTGATATACGCGGTGGCCCAGGTCGTTGACCCTTACGGGGTACTGGGCCAAAGCCATCAACAGGAACTCAAGATCGGCACCTTTGTGCATGCCGAAATCCAGGGTCTGCCCGCTGACAACGTGGTCGTGCTGCCGCGCTACGTGCTGCGCGCTGACAACACGATCCTGGTTGCCAACGCCGCCAGCGAACTCGAAATTCTGCCGGTCAGGGTGCTGCGCGCCGAGTCCAGGAATGTCTATCTCAGTGGCGGCATCGAAGCCGGGACACAGGTGGTGATCACCACGCTGGATGCCCCGGTGCCGGGTACCAGGCTCACCATCAGGGGGCGCGACGAACCCGCCACGCAGGCCGGCGGGGAAGGGCGCGAGCAGTGAGTTCGCAAGCTGGATGGCTCGGCGGTATTATCGACTGGTTCGCCAGGAACGCCGTCGCAGCCAACCTGTTGATGGTCATCCTGCTGGCCGGTGGTCTGTATTCGGTATTCACCATCAAGAAGGAAAGCCAGCCACCGGTTGAAACCAACTTCATCACCGTCATCATGCCGTTCCTGGGTTCGAGCCCGGAGGATGTCGAAGAAGGCATCCTGATCAAAATCGAGGAGGCCATCCAGGACATCGAGGGTATCGAGGAGATCATATCCACCGGCCGCCGCGGCCTCGGTGAGGTCCAGGTCGAGGTCCGCGCCGGCTATGACGTTTTCGAGGTCATGAACGAGATCAAAAACCGCGTCGACGCCATTTCGACCTTTCCCGACAACACCGAAAAACCCATCGTTTCACGCACCCGCTTCCAGCAGCAGGTCACCCTGGTATCGGTGTATGGCGACGTCGAGGAACGCACCCTCAAGGAATATGCAAAACAGGTCAGAAACGAGATCGTCACGCTGCCGGGTATCACGCGGGCGATCCTGCTCGGCTCAAGACCCTACGAGATCAGCATCGAGGTCAGCGAGTTCACCCTCGAACAATACGGCATGAGCCTCGCCGAAGTTGCCCAGGCGCTGCGGCGTGGTTCACTCGACCTGCCCGCCGGTTCCATCCGTTCGGATGCGGGTGATATCCAGCTGCGCACCAAGGGCCAGGCCTATACCGGTCTGGACTTCGAAGACATCCTGGTGCGCACCAACCCGGACGGATCACGGGTACTGTTGAAAGACGTCGCGAACATCAGGGACGACTTTGAGGAAACCGGGCGTTTTTCGGAGTTTAACGGCAAACCCGCGTTTACCATCCAGGTGCTGTCGGTCGGTGACCAGAACGAGCTGGAGATTTCCAAAACGGTGCGCGACTACGTTGCCGCCAGGCAGGCCTCGGCGCCCTCGGGTGTGGCACTGGCCGCGTGGGCCGACGTGACCTATTACCTGAAGAGCCGTCTCGACATGATGATCAAGAACATGATGTTCGGCGCCCTGCTGGTTTTCCTGTCACTGGCGCTGTTCCTGCGTATCCAGCTGGCCTGGTGGGTGATGGTCGGATTGCCGGTCGCGTTCCTCGGCCCCTTTGTCCTGATGCCATTGTTCGGCATAACCGTCAACCGGATCAGCCTGTTCGGTTTTA
>JBFZEL010000329.1:0-5402 GCA_041306925.1 Lysobacterales bacterium | reverse complement strand
GAAGTCGTCGATGCCACCGAGCTGGCCGGCCTGGCAAAAAAGGTGGCGCGCCTGGTGCCGGTGGTTTGCATCAAGGCCTGATGTAGCCGGCGGCGCTGTTGCCTGCTGGGCTTGTCACGAGCCCGTGGCCGGCCTGGTTACTGCAGTTTGGCGATCTCCTCATCGAGTAGTTTGATCAGGCCTTACCGGTCATAGGCGTAGGGCTGGTTCTGATTCAGTTCCAGCATCCGGCGCAACACCGCCCGCAGCGTGTTTTCCGCCCATTCAGAATCGCCGACCACCATGTAGCGTGGTTGCGGATCGGCATCAAACAATGCGTGTTCGACCCTGGCGACGATAAATTTGGGACCCGGCATCGTCGACAGATCGCCGCCCGCCAGCACCCAGTTATTCTGCCAGTCGTCCTTGTATCGCGAACCTTCGATATCCAGGCCTTTTGCCTGCAGGCGTTCGAGTATGTTCTTGCCAATGGCGGAATTGAAACCGCCGGGGTCAGCGGCGCGAACGCCCTGGTGATCCGCACGGGACCGAAGACGTTGACGTCGAAGATGAAGTGCAGGTCGTCTTCGTCGAGGAAGATCAGCATTTTGCGAAAAAGTGGTCAGGTTGAATTACTCGCAATTCTGCGATTAATTCAACCTGACCCCGGGCAGACCTCGGGTAAGTCCGTCATAATGCCGACACGATGACCGGCCAATTCTGGAAAACCAAGCGTCTGGACCAAATGACCTCCGCCGAGTGGGAATCACTTTGCGATGGTTGCGCGCTTTGTTGCATGAACAAGATCGAGGATGAAGACGACGGCGAAATCTACTACACGAATACCGCCTGCGAGTTATTGGACCCGTCGTCCTGCCGCTGCTCGGACTACGCCAACCGCGCTGCCAGGGTGCCCGATTGCGTGCAATTGACACCAGCCAATGTGGATGCCTTTGACTGGCTGCCCGCCACCTGCGCGTACCGGCGCCTGGCAACAGGACTGGACCTGCCGGAATGGCACCCACTGATCACCGGACGGCCCGGGACCGTGCACGAGGCGGGTATCTCGATGCTCGGCCAGATGGTGCCGGACGAAGACCACGAGGATTTTAGTATTTTTCAGCTGCTGGTCGCTGACCCGTCAGATACGGTCTCTTGAAAGGGGTCTCTTGAAAGGGGTCAGGTTGAATTAAAGGCATGTGTGCGTTTAATTCAACCTGACCCCTTTCACCTTTCAGGCACCCAACCGGCTGTTCAGACCACCGCTGCGCTGCTGTCGTCATCCTTGAGCAGTGCCGCGTTTCTTGCCAGCGAATCAATCTCGCGCTCCAACAACTCAGCGAGCATCTCGTCGGGGACGGTGTCTCCGGGTTTCTGGCCGAATTGCTCTATAACGAGTTTTCCCTGCGTCACGAGATCACGTAAATGGTCACGCAAGGCCGCGCGATCATGCCCGCCGTCAAGCATGGGAACCAGCCGTCTGGACAGGTCACTGAGCTGCATCATGACGTGGGCGAGTGTCGTGACCTGTGTCTGCGTTTCGGTCTGCAGTTTGATCAGCGGGCTGACGCGCGGACGAACACCGGGTGAGGTGGTGTATCGCAGCGGGCGGTGGCGCAGTGTGACGAGGTCCTTCGAGAGCATTTCGAGAAGCATCCCGCCGATTTCCTGCAGGTCCTGGCGATGGTTCGCCGCATCCCGCACACGAATACTGCCGATTTCATGGTTGGCGAATGCCGGCAGTGAGTCGTACAGCACCGGTTCCGGGTTGATGCGCGCCAGTCCCGTGAGCGTTGCTTTCAGCAACGGTTTTGAAACGGTCACCGTCGGCCCGTTACCCGACTGAAACGACATTTCCGAATGGTCGCTGAGCGCGCGGTTACCACCGGTCGGTTGCAGGGCGCTGCTGACATACAACCCGGATAGCTGTTCCGGTCCGATATGCCTGTTCAGCGTGATGTCCTTGTGACACAGCAGCGTGCGGCGGAAGGTACGGTTCCGCAGGAAGTCGAGATACTGCTCCGTGGGGATCAATCCGACGTTCAATTCGCGCAGCGTCTTGGCGACGTCCACACCAAAATTTGCCGCAACCATCTCGTTGAACTGCGTCTCCGCCAGGTAACGCAGACCGTGTTTTTCAGCCCTTTCGATGAACTCATAAAAGAACAGTGGTTCGTTCACTTCCTCCAGGTGTTCGTGAAACACGTATGAATCCTGCCGTCCGCGTAGAATTTCCAGTTCGCGGTTCAGCAGGGCGCGGTACGCCTCATCGCCAGCCGAGCCGGCCTTGATGAGAAAATCGAGCAAAGCCCGTGCCTGCGTAACCTGCGACTGCGGATCATCGAACTGCCGGGCGTGGTAGCACATCATCTGCCGGATCATGCCCCGCATATACCACCCCGGATTCGTGTTGTAACTGATATAGGCAACACCGTTTGGCGCGAGGTTTTCCGAACAGATGGTAAAGATCTGCTGCTGCACTTCACGGTCGACCCACGAGAACACGCCGTGACAGATGATGTAATCGAACATACCGTCTGCGGGGCCGACATCGGCGATGTTGCGGTGTTGCAAATCGATGTTTTTCAGTCCGAGTTGCCCGATCATTTGCCAGCCGTCGTTGAGTTGCCGTTTCGACAGATCGATGCCAACGAAGGTCGCCGACGGTATTGCAACAGCCAGCGGGATGAGGTTGCCACCGGCGGCGCAGCCGAGTTCCAGTAGGCGAGCCGAGTCGACATCCGGAGGCTGCATGCCGAACAGTTTCGCCATCATCGCGAGATGATCGGGATGCGTGGAGGAATAAGGGTGGCTGTCGTAAGGCAGCGCATCATAACTGTTCACAAAATCGGTTTCTGCTGTTTCCAACGGTTGGCCGACGAAAGTGGTTTCATCATTGCTCATCTGAAGTTCATGTCCGTATCTGACTTGCTTTTCAACCTGACCCCCTTAAATAAAAAACCACGCCTACCCGCTGAATGTGTTCCAGCAGGTCAGGGTCATCTATCTGCTGGCGCAGGGACAGATCAAATTCATAAGGCAGCAGTAAATCATCCAACTCATTCTCAATGGCATTCAACTGCTGCAAATTTAGCGTTGCACCCTCAAGTGTAAGGTCAATATCAGAACCGGGTTTATAGCCTCCCATTGCGCGTGATCCGTACAAGATTGCTTTCTGAACATCGGGATGACTGGAAAACACCTGATGAATTTTCTCGACCACCGCCTGTTTTAAGCCGTAAATCACCTATTCAGTTTCCAGTAATTGCGCGTCCAGATTTTTTCTCAAGTCGATGAACAACTTGTAATAACGTGTCGTTACTGCAGTAACAATCTCCTCGGCCGTTTCACGGTTATAGGTATGAGAGGTCTTGTTGCGGCTCTGAATCATGTCCATCCAGCCTTCCCCATCTTCAAGGATGCTCAGTTTAAAGGCCTTTCTGGAAGCATCCTTGGACCCGTAGATTCCGGTTTGGCCCTTGTATTCAAGGAAATCCTTAAGCGTGGTCCAGGCCAATTCGTGGGTGTACTCGAACGCCTGTATCATCCCCTGCTTTTCCAAATCCGACAATTCCCGGCTTTGGGATAGGGCAACGGCATCACCAAGTTGCTGTAATGCTTTCTGGTAATTTGAAAAACGCTGCTGCCAGCGAACATCTTGTGCCATGGGACCGTCCTTTGAATACCTGCGGAAAATTAGACCCGATATACATTGGACTGGCAAGGACTATCAAAGTGAAGATTAAACTGCATGTCGAGCTTTGTCTTCATCAATGGGACCACCACTCGCGAAGATGGATGCCGCTTTTTCCGCACGATTGCCTGGTACGCACTGCGCAACATTCAATCACAAATCCGTCCGTTCATGTGAACGGGTAGGCCATTTGTCCAGCAATGCCGCTAACAGCAGCGTGTTTGGCCCATCGCAGCAGGATGCGTTTTTGCGTAGACATCCCGTAACCGGTTAATGGCTACATGTGCATAGACCTGGGTGGTCGATATATCCGCGTGGCCCAGCATTTCATGGATGTACCTGAGGTCTGCGCCGTTTTCGTGCATCAATGTGGCCGTGCTGTGCCGGAACAGGTGGCAGGCGCCCTTTTTCCGGACCCCGGCTTTCCTGATGCATACCGAGGCCTTGCGTGAAAGCTGATGCCCCCGGAATTTGAGTCCCTTGTTGTCCAGGAACAGGGTGGTTCCGGAATGGCTGCAAACCAGCGCCGGGCGGGAAGTGCACAAATAGCGCTCGATCCAGCCGCAGGACCGGTTTGCCAGCGGCACCCGTCTGTCTTTCGCGCCTTTGCCGCGGATGACGGTGATCAGGCCGGAGACCAGGTCGACGTCAGCCAATTCAAGATTTGCCAACTCCATGCGCCGGATGCCGGTGGCAAAGTACGTCTCCATGATGGCCCGGTCACGCAGCCCGGTCAGGGTATGGGCCGGGATCATTTTCAATATGGTTTCGATCTCTTCGAGGTTTAAAACGTATCTCGGCAGCCTGCGCGCGACGCGCGGCAGATCGAAGTCGATGGCGGGATCCGTTGAGATGAACCCGCGTTTTTTCAGTCTGCGGAAGAATACCTTGACCGTGGTGAGCCGGTTGCGCTGGCTGGCGATGTCCAGTGGCTTCTGATTGCAAGGCCTTAGGTACCGGCTTATGTGCAGCCGGTATCGTTCGAGGTGATCCGGTTCAACCATGCCGACATGTGTGAGACCGTTGTGCTCGCACCATCGCAGGAAAAATCCAAGTGAGCACATCTTGGTTTCCAAGGTACGGCGACTTTGGCCGTGGGCCATGCAATCTTCCAGGTAAAATTCCCGGCACCGAACCAGCGTGTGTTGCTTGCCAATACTGAACATCTCTTATCTCCATGAAGTGAATCTGGAGTAAGAGTCTGGCGTTACAGGGGTTCAGGTTTAAAACGGGTCAGGTTGAATTAAATCAGGGATTCAATTCAACCTGATCCCCTCAATCAAGCTGCAACTTCCGTAACACCTCGTCCGCGAGTTCCTCGGCGGTGCGCTCACCGGCATCGAGGTGTATGTCGGCCTGTTCTGGCGGTTCATAGGGTGAACTGATACCGGTAAAGTTGGGTATTTCGCCTTTGCGGGCCCTTGCGTACATGCCTTTCGGGTCACGCGCCTCGCACACCTCTATCGGCGTATCGACAAACACCTCGATAAAATCGATATCGCCGACGATTTCCCTGGCCATCCTGCGCTCGCGCCGGAACGGAGAGATGAATGCGGTCATGACGATCAGGCCGGAATCCGCCATCAGACGCGCGACCTCCGCCACCCTGCGGATGTTCTCGACGCGGTCGGCGTCGGTAAAACCCAGGTCCTTGTTGAGGCCATGGCGGAAGTTGTCGCCGTCGAGCAGGTAGGTGTGCCGGTTCTGCGTGGTGAGTTTTTGTTCGACG
>JBFZEL010000328.1:0-6592 GCA_041306925.1 Lysobacterales bacterium | reverse complement strand
TTGAAGGCCTTTGCAACGGTGTCGGTATTTTCAGTGCCACGCGAAGCCAGCACTGCAATGACATCCAGGGCCTTGTCCAGCACCGCGTTCAGATTGCGCTTGCCTGACAGCCTGACCTTTTGCGGGTTGGTCGACTCCCACAGGTGTTGCTCGATTATCTTTGCCATCAGGTATTCAAAAACATCGGTTTGTCCATCGGCGGTATTCAGCAGCCTGACGGTTGTCAGAACCTTGCTGATGTAGTCCGGCGGTCTGCGTTTCAGCTCGGGGATTGAGATTTCAAGCAACGGCAGGCGCTGTTCTCTGGGCAGTTCCGGACACGCGCCTACCAAGGCGCGAACCCTGGCCTCGCTGTCAGCCCCCATGTTCTGTGCAACAAACAGCAACTGCTGTTCACGTATTTCATCAACCGGGTCCATCAAACAATATAAGAGCACTTCCGTCGCCCACTGGCTGGAACGCGCCGCCACGCTGATTTCATCAGGAATGGAAGCCGCCAATGCCGCTGCCATCATAACTCTTGAAAAATCCGGACTGCCGATCTGCTCGATTAGGTTACCGGCATCGAACAGGCCTGCGCCGGATGGTTTTGTCGCGCGCTCCTCGGTGGCGAATTGTTCAGCCCCGGCCTGCTGCTGGTGTTGAATACTTTTTGCCAAGGCAATCAGGTCCTCGGGTCTGAACGACTTGTCAATACGCTGGATGCGTTCTGGCAGCGGCGGGTGGGTCGAGAACATGCTCATGCGCGCACCATTGCCAAACAGCATGTGGCTGACCTCTTCGGTTTCCACGTTGAGGTAGGAAGCGTCACTGTAGACGGCAATTTTTTTAAGTGCACCGGCAATACCATCCGGATCACGGGTGAACTGTACGGCGGATGCATCCGCCAGGTATTCACGTTGGCGGGAGACTGCTGCTTTTATCCAACGGCCGAAAAACTGTCCGATGTAACCCACCAGCATGACGGCAATGGCCACCAACACAATTGCGCCGCCCCCATTATTTTTTGAACGGCCCATGAAAGTGGAACCACGCAGTACCCGGCGACCGATCAGGGACAACATCAGGATGCCAAACAGGGCGCCCATCAGGCGTATGTTAAGACGCATGTCGCCGTTAAAAATGTGACTGAATTCGTGTGCGATTACACCCTGTAATTCGGCCCGGCTGAGTTTGTCCAGCGCGCCCCGGGTGACGGCAACGGCGGCGTCTGCAGGTGTAAATCCCGCCGCGAAGGCATTGATGGCCGACTCCTGTTCCAGCACGTAAATCTCGGGCACCGGGATACCCGATGCGAGCGCGATTTCTTCGACAACGTTATACAGCCGCCTGCGTTGCGGGTCACCCGCATTCGCCTCGACCAGGACGCCGCCCAAATCCCGGGCAACCTTGCCACCGCCAGAGCGCAGTGCAGCGGTCTTGAACAGGCTCGCCACCAGGATAACCCCGGCGGTCGCCAATGCACCACCCAAAAGGATGCCGGAATTGGCCTGTAGTGATTGCAGACTGAATACCGATTGCTGGTACTCCGGTTCCAGCACGCCGAACGCGACCAGGATGGCCATATCAATGACGACGACGATGACGAGGACCGCGAGGATAAACAGGAAAACCAACCACCGGCTCTGGCGCCGCGCCTTTTCCTGGTATTCGAAGAAATTCACTTACATTCCCCGCAACGCAAACGGCTGCCCGGTGCGGGCAGTCGTTGCTTTGTCCGACAATTTAAAAGGTAACCTTGGGTACTTCGCGTTTGGCTTCATCCTCGATTTCCAGCAGTTCTGCCTGCTGGAAGTTAAACCAGCCGGCAAAAAAGTTGTTCGGAAATGACTCGCGCAGGGTGTTGTACTGCATGACCGAGTCGTTATACGCCTGACGTGCAAAAGCAACCTTGTTTTCCGTCGTGGTCAGCTCTTCGGAAAGTTGCATCATGTTCTGGTTGGCCTTCAGATCAGGGTAGGACTCTGACAGAGCGAACAATCTGCCAAGCGCCCCTGACAATCCCTGTTCCGCCTGCGCCAGCTGTTTCATGGCTGCCGGATCGGTGGGGTCTTTGGACGCGGCCTTCAGACCGGCCACCGCCAGGTTACGCGCATTGGTGACGGCTTCGAGGGTCTCGCGCTCATGCTTGATATAGCCCTTGGCCGTCTCCACCAGGTTGGGTATCAGGTCGTGGCGGCGTGTGAGTTGCACGTCAATTTGAGCGAATGCGTTTTTGAAACGGTTCCGGCCTGCAATCAGGCGGTTATAGATCGATATCGCAAATAGGACCGCAGCAACGATCAGAGCAAGTACTATCCAACCCATTTTAAATCTCCTCAAATACAGCCCGGTTGAACCGGGAAGATAACAATACCACGGCCCCTTGGAACGTGCCTATAGTACCGTTACCTGTTCATTCGTTCGATTTTACCCAGGAGTCGCGCAATGAAACCGTCTTGTTCAGGATCGGGTGTGCCGCATCTCCGCTATCCTGGTCAATGGTGAAATAACCCACACGTTCGAACTGGAAGAAATCGCCGGGGGCACCTTCCGCCACCGCCGGTTCGACGATGGCCTCGGTAACGATATCCAGTGAGTGGGGGTTGAGAAACTCGAGATAGTTCCTGTCCTTGTCCCCCAGTGGGTTGGCCACGCTGAACAGGCGGTCATACAGACGCACTTCGGCGCTGACGCCGTGCACCGCGGAAACCCAGTGGATGGTGCCCTTGACCTTGCGCGAGGCGCCCGGCAGTCCGCTGCGGCTTTGCGGATCATACTCGCAGTGAATCTGCGTGACTTTTCCGGCATCGTCCTTGATAAACCCGGTGCATTTAATGATAAAGGCGTTACGCAAGCGGACCTCACCACCCGGACGCAAACGGAAGAACTTGTTCGGCGGGTCTTCCATGAAGTCATCACGTTCTATCCATATTTCCCGGTTAATCGGCACTTTCCGGCTGCCCATTTCAGGTTTCTGCGGATGGGAGGGCGCATCGACCCACTCGGTTTGCCCTTCGGGGTAGTTGGTCAAAATGACTTTGACCGGATCAAGTACCGCCATCACGCGTGGCGCTTTTTCATTCATGTCATTACGCACGGCGTTCTCCAGGACGCCCATCGGGATAATGCTATCGGCCTTTGATACGCCAGCCTCTTTCCAGAATGTACGAATCGATTGCGCCGTATAGCCACGTCGGCGCAGACCGGCAATGGTCGGCATGCGCGGGTCGTCCCAGCCCGCTACATGCCCCTCTTCAACCAACTGCCTGAGCTTGCGTTTGCTCATGACGGTATAGTCCAGGTTGCCGCGGGCAAACTCTATTTGCTGGGGGTGACAGGGTGCGGGGATATTGTCGAGAAACCAGTCATACAGGGGCCGGTGTTCCTCGAATTCGAGGGTGCATATTGAATGGGTAATCCCCTCGATGGCATCTGAAATACCGTGCGCCCAGTCATACATCGGGTAGATATTCCACTTATTTCCGGTGCGGTGATGCGGCACCTTGCGGATTCGGTAAATGGCCGGATCACGCATGTGCATGTTGCCTGAGGTCATGTCGATGCGTGCACGTAAAACATGTTCACCGTCCTCGAATTCACCGTCCTTCATCCGTGTGAACAGATCGAGGTTTTCTTCAATTGGCCGGTCCCGGTAGGGACTCTCGGTGCCTTCTTGCGTGAACGAGCCACGGCTCGAGCGCACCTCGCCAGCATCCTGGCTGTCTACGTAGGCCTTGCCTGCCTTGATCAGGTAGACCGCATAATCATAAAGCTCACCAAAATAATCAGAGGCATGACGCAACTCGCTCCATTCAAAACCCAGCCAGCGGACATCGTTCATGATGGCCTGGGCAAAATCCTCGCTTTCCTTGAGCGGATTGGTATCGTCAAAGCGCAGGTTGGTCGTACCGCCAAACTCGGCCGCAATACCAAAGTTCAGGCAAATGGACTTGGCATGGCCGATATGCAGGTGGCCGTTGGGTTCAGGCGGAAATCGCGTAACGATTTTAGCGTGCTTGCCGGACTCGAGGTCGCGGATGACAATATTGCGAATAAAGTTGGTCGCCGGGGGATTCTGGTCGTTGTTCAATGGAGTCGCCTATAAACTGTGTACAAATTATCCTGGCATTGGATTCTAGCGCATAACGCACATCAGCCACTAGGTTTGGCGGTTGATTTGTACTGATCGCTTTGCATGTGGGGCGCAAAAAAAACCCCGGCGTTTTGCCGGGGTTTGAAATGGTGCATCGCAATAGGCATAGAAGTGTGGGGACTGCCTGTCATGAGAAGCGACACACCGGCACAGTCAACTTGCACGCACAGCATACCCATTACAGGTTAAAAAGATGTAAAGCTATCGTTGGATATTTGTGATTAGTCAAAATTTATTTCAGGCGACCTGACGGGCTGCACGATAACGCTTTAAAAACACCAGTAACAGCGAGATTGCAGCCGGCGTCATCCCCGGAATCCTCGAGGCCTGGCCGATACTTTCCGGCAGGACTTTCTGGAGCTTCTCGCGCAGTTCGGCCGACAGGCCCTGCACCCCGGCGTAGTCAAACCCGGCGGGGATCGAGGTGTCTTCATTGCGCTGGTTGCGTTCCACCTCGTCTGCCTGGCGTGTCAGGTAACCCGCATAACGGACCTGAACGTCAACCTGCTCGGCGACTTTTGGGTCGCCGTTGCCAGGACCGAGACCCTCAACTTTCATCAGTTCTGCATAACTGATTTCAGGCCGTTTGAGCAAATCCAGTGCCCTGGCTTCCTTGCTGAGCGCCACACCAAGTGTTTTCTTCAGCATCCTGCCAAGTTCGTTGTCGGGTGTGACCCAGATGGAACCCAGCCTTTGTTGCTCTGCCTCGACGGCGTTCTTCTTGTCCTGGAATGCCCGCCAGCGCCGGTCATCGACCAGGCCAAGCCGGCGGCCTGTCTCTGTCAGGCGAAAATCGGCGTTATCTTCACGCAATTGCAGGCGGTATTCCGCCCTGCTGGTGAACATGCGATAAGGTTCCCTGGTGCCCTGGGTGATGAGGTCATCGATCAGCACACCCATGTAGGCTTCGTCCCTGCGCGGCGTCCAGGCCTCCTCGCCACGCACGCTGCGTGCGGCGTTGATACCCGCCACGAGACCCTGGGCCGCTGCTTCTTCATAGCCGGTCGTGCCATTGATCTGCCCGGCAAAAAACAAGCCATGGACCGATTTCGTCTCGAGGCTGTTTTTCAGGCCGCGGGGATCAAAAAAGTCGTATTCGATGGCGTAACCCGGCCGCGTGATGTGGGCGTTCTCAAACCCGGGGATGCTGTGGACAAACGCCACCTGGATATCATAGGGCAGGCTGGTCGATATGCCATTCGGATACAGTTCACGTGTGTTGAGACCCTCCGGCTCAATGAATATCTGGTGGCTCAGGCGTTCTGCAAAGCGCACAACCTTGTCTTCAATAGACGGGCAATAGCGCGGGCCTACACCATCTATCCTGCCCGAATACATCGGTGAACGATGCAGCGCGGAACGGATGATTTCGTGCGTTCTTTCCGTGGTGCCGGTCAGCCAGCAACTGACCTGTTCGGGTTGGTCTGCAGGTGTGCCCAGAAAGGAAAAAACCGGCCTCGGCAGATCACCGGGCTGAACCTTCAAATGGGTGAAATCGACCGTTTTACCATCGATTCGCGGCGGTGTACCGGTCTTCAGGCGGCCGACATCAAAAGGCAGTTCACGCAAGCGTTTTGCCAGGGATATGGAAGGCGGGTCGCCCGCACGGCCACCGGCACTCTGGACTTCACCCATGTGAATTTTGCCACCCAGGAAGGTACCCGCGGTGAGGACGATGGCGTGCGCATGGAAGACCTGCCCGAGCTTTGTTCTGCAGCCGGTCACCCGGTCACCGTTGAGCAGCAGGTCATCCACTGCCTGCTGAAATATGCAGAGGCCGGACTGGTTCTCGACCACCTTGCGGATGAAAGCGCGGTAGAGGTTACGGTCGCATTGCGCGCGGGTTGCGCGGACCGCCGGCCCCTTGCTCGAATTCAGGGTTCGCAACTGGATGCCTGCCGCATCGGCCGCCGCGGCCATGACCCCGCCCAAAGCATCGATTTCCTTGACCAGGTGGCCTTTGCCAATACCGCCGATGGCCGGGTTACAACTCATCTGGCCGATCGTTTCAATACTATGGGTCAACAACAGGGTAGACGCACCGCTGCGCGCGGAGGCCAGCGCAGCCTCGGTGCCCGCGTGGCCGCCACCGATCACGATGACATCAAATGCATTTGATTGCTTCAAAAGGTTTTATATCTCATTCAAAACGAATCGCGCATTGTACTGAAAATCAAGGACTAATGTAATTATAGACTTTGCAGTTCCGCAGCCAGTAATCGTGCATTTTCAGTTCAACATAAGCTTCGTCGGCATCCTGCCAGTTCGCTAATATTCCAAACGTCATGAAACCATGTTGATAGCGGGCCTTTTAATCGCGGTCCTTGCGTTTCGGCGATTTGCCGTAGCCCGGAGACGACGTCTGGTGGGGTGCATTGAACGCTGGCGAGCGTGTGTCATGAACTGAACTTGTATTGCTTGCCGGTGCTGTTGGCGGGTTCGGTGTGGCGTCTGCAG
>JBFZEL010000327.1:0-3590 GCA_041306925.1 Lysobacterales bacterium | reverse complement strand
GTGGTACTGTCCAAATCCGGCTGGGTCAGGCTCGCCAAGGGCCACGACATCGACGCGACCACGCTGAGCTACAAGGCCGGCGACGAATTCCTGCACGCCGCCCGTGGCCGCAGCAACCAGCAGGCCGTGTTCCTGGATACATCTGGCAGGGCCTATTCCCTGCCGGCCCATTCGCTGCCGTCGGCGCGCGGCGTTGGTGAACCACTGACCAGCCGTTTCACGCCCGCCGATGGCGGCCAGTTCCTGTATGCGATCGCTGGCGAACCGCAGCAAAAGCTGGTGCTGGCCAGTTCTTACGGTTACGGCTTCGTGACCGAAACCGCCAACCTGCACAGCAAGATGAAAGCCGGCAAGGCCATGCTGTCCCTGCCCGGTGATTCGGTCCCGGTCGAACCGGCGATTATCGCATCCGAAGCGGTACTTACCATCGTCTGCGTGACCACGGACGGTTACCTGCTGGCGTTCCCGCTGACCGATTTGCCGGAACTTCCCAAGGGCAAGGGCAACAAGCTGATCAACATTCCACCCAAACGTCTGAAGAGCGGCGATGAACACATGCTCGGCATGGTGGTCGTTGGCGAAAATGAAGAGATCCTGGTCTACGCCGGCCAGCGCTACCTCAGGATTGGCAAAAAGGACCTCGAGCACTTCAGGTCAGAACGCGCCAAGCGCGGGCACAAACTGCCGCGCGGTTTTCAGCGTGTCACCAGGATCGAGGTCGCCCGGGATTAAGCCGGAAGGGGTTGATCGTCAGACGTAACCGGCGTATTTCTAGTGAGCGCAAATTGCGTCCGAATTGACCACCTTATGCAGCAGTTTGTCAGCGTTGACGCGATTCTCTGACCGCATTGAGAACATCCTCTGTTGTTGCCGATGTTTTTACGCCAGGCACATCGAATGGAGACTTGGCTTTACCACGCCTTGACTTCAACACAAAGACACTACCGTCTTTACGGCGAATTTCGACCTCTTCCTTCTGCGCCATGGAAAGCAGCTTCGAAAGATTCTGTCTCGCTTCGGAATATGTAAAAACTTTCATGACACTACTCCAGCTCCAATACCTGAAGACCGAGATCCTCTGCAACCTGCTTCATACGCTCATCCAGTGTCAGCAACGGCAACGAATAGACCCTAGCGCAATGCAAAAAGTACGCATCGTAAGCGTAGATACCGTGCTCGGAGGCCATCTTAAGGGATGCCTGAATATCTATGCTTACCAATCGAACCGGAATCAGATTGACGGCCTTATGGGCCTTAAGTGCTTCTGCCGTAGTAAGCCGTTTACGCTTGACCATAGCAGACAACGCATTGCCGAGTTCGTATGGCAGAATCTCGGGCGCACTGATCGACGCATCCGTCGTCAGCTGGATTATTCGCCCTCTCTCCGGCTCATTGAGTGCAACGGAGAGGAAGATGTTCGTATCGGCAACTAGATCCATGCGTACAATTGTACAACTATAAAACGATTTGTCGACCCTGCATCCTGCGCGCTAACGCGGCGCTCACCTGCGCGGCTTCGCGTCAGGTAGAGCGACTGGTTAGACGAGACTAGCGACTTACTGAGTAGTTCTTGTTGCAGCATTTAGAGATGCCCATGCGGTATCGGACAGCGTGCTCACCACCGCTAGCAAACTTGAATCGGGGGACAGTATACTTAATCCTCACAGTTCTGCAAAAACGGGCAGACCTCTCGGAAGTGAGAAGTTTAGCGAAACTTTGGAGTCACTAACCGGAAGACCATTGAAACGCCGAAAACCTGGCCGAAAGCCATTTAAGTAAACTGTCCCCTGATTTCCTGATTTGTGAATATTGAGCTGGGGTGGCTGGACGACGTGGTGCGGGCTAACGCCAGCAATGCATTGCTGTCGCAGGTCTGATCTGCCAAACCTCACCGAACGCACCGTAGGCGCCGGCGTTCATGATCGCGACCAGGTCGCCGACCACGACCATGACGAAGTCCGGCGCGACCGCCGTTCAGTTCTGGGTTTTCACAAGCTCGATGACGCGGCGCAGGATCACGTCTTGTCATCCACACGATCGATTAGAGACCGAGCGCGGCCTAGGTCAACGCCCGCAAGTTCTACGGCCATCCGCTGCGTATCGGTCCAGTAGCGCAGCGCGTCCATGATCTCCTGATCAGCCGTGAGCTGACGGATAATTTCGGCAATACCAGTGACGCCTTCGGGGGGCGGACAGTCGACGAAAGTCGTTACACCAGCCGACTGTTGATAGCATGCTTGCCAGTAGTACCGCATGATGTCCGAGCGCATGCGGCCTCGCACCGTCTCGCGATACTCAGGCAACAGCTGGTAAGGGCCTAGACCGCCCCGGCGCCCCGCAACGAGGACATAGTAGTCCGCCAGCGCGCTTCGGAGGTCGGCATCGGGAATAAGTCTTAGCTCGCCAGCGCTGCGCAGTTCGGAATAGGTCGTGTCAAGGAAGGAGAGCTGGTGGGACTGGCTGGCATGAAGGAAGGACCGCAAGATTTCCCAGTCAGTTGCGCCACCGCGCGCGCCCGTCTCGGCATAGCTGATTGCTGCGTACCCTTCGTTCGCAACCTTCTGCCAGAGGCCTCTGTGCCGTTCCAGCTCGGCCATGTCCGCGACCAACTCGGCGCGTATGCGTGACAGATATTCCCGCGAACGCTCTCCTTCTGCGCGGGCTTCATTCCAGTTGTTCACCTGCAGACCGAGAAAAACACCGAGCACCACCATTAGCGTTTCTACGGTGACGGTGAACCAGTCCTGTCTGCGGAAAGCGTCGGTGAGGCGCCGGAGGATCATCGCGCCTCCTCATGCGCCTTGAGCGCATCAATCAGTTGCGCCGTTTCGTTCTGAAGCATCTCAACGTAGTGGGCCGTCGAACCGGCGATGCCGTATCGGTAGGCCAAATGATTGTCGAGTTCGCGACTCCTGGCGAGCCTCTGGTAATCATTGCGGAACTGCGAATAGCCGATGCCTTCGCCGACTATATAGGATTGCTCCAGCAGCGGGCCGTACGCGATATGCTCCATCATGTAGGGGTTCAATACACTGTCCCTTTGCCTCAGTGCGTCGGCATAGCTGCGATTGACGTTTGCCAGGCTGCGTTCCCAGTCAGTGATCGCCGTCCTGATCTGCGTTCCCGACAGACGCCGCAGACCGCCGGTTTCTCGAAGGTCGTCTAAGGCCGTTAGATCGGGGGAGAAAGTCGTGACCCGCTGTATGTTTAGGAATCGAGCGTTAATCTCGTCAGCGTCGATTGAAGGCGTGCGGGATTTGAAGGCTTCTCTCAAAATTGCGACGTCGTTCATCCGCGCTTCGAGCGCTGCCCGGTACTCAGCGAAATAGGCCCGATTCTCCTCTAGCTCGATTCGAAGACCGACCAATTGCTGATCGAGTTGCGCGCGTGCGGTCCGTTCGTCGTTCCAATTCGCGACCTGTATGCCGATGATGACGCCGACAACGACAATCAGGAAATCGAGCACGATGGCGGTCCATTCCTGTTTCTTAAAGTGGGCGATGATGCGGCGCAGGATCATTGGCTTGCCTCACGATCGGTGGTCGCCTGCAGTTCAGCGGCGCGGGCTCGAATTGTCGCAAGTTTGCCAC
>JBFZEL010000326.1:0-7134 GCA_041306925.1 Lysobacterales bacterium | reverse complement strand
CATTCACTGGGTACACAAGATTTTCGCGACCTGCGTTTGAACATGGATCCGATCGTGTCATGCAGGAATCAGCCGGAGCGCGCCAGTGCTGGCAGGAATGAAAACCCGGCAAGCGTTTTTTCGTAACAGGTAGACGTATGATCTTTAAATATATTCCCGCTTGCCCGACATGGATCCGGGCCATTGGACCTTAAAAGTGAATAAAAAAAATACTTCAACCCTGCTGAAAATCGAAGGCATGCATTGTGCCTCCTGCCAGCGTCCCATCGAGAAGGTTCTGCGTGAAACACCCGGTGTGGCTGACGTGAGTGTCAACCTCGCCAGTCGCGAGGTCACGGTCGAGTGTACTGTCAGCAGCGACGTGCTGGTGGCGGCGGTCGCGAGCGTCGGTTTTGACGCTGCCGTCGACCCGCTCCAGTCAATTCAGGAAAACGACCGGGCCACCCAGGCCGGCTTCCGCGCATTGATAAGCAAAACGGTCCTGGCGCTGGGTAGCGGTGTCCTGTTGATGGTTTTCGGTATGCAGGCAGGCGCCATCGGCACCGCCTGGGACCTGGCCCACGCGGCCTGGTTACTGGTCGCCCTGTTGACCGGTGGCGTCATGTACTACACCGGCTGGCACTTCTTCACCGGCGCGTACAAGTCGGTGAAAACACGTGCGGCAACCATGGATACCCTGATCGCGCTGGGTACCGGCACCGCCTGGCTGTATTCCACCGTCATCGTGCTGTTACCGGCGCTGGTGCCGGAAATTGCCCGGCACGTTTATTTTGAGGCCGCCGTCATCATCATCGGCATGGTCAACCTCGGCCAGGCGCTGGAACAGAGAGCCCGCGGCAAAACTACCCAGGCGATCCGCCGTCTGCTGGATCTACAACAAAAAACCGCCCGTGTCGTCCGTGATGGCAAGGAAATCGACGTACCCATCGGCACTGTCGTCAAGGGTGACCTCGTGCGTGTGCGGCCCGGCGAACAGATCGCGGTCGATGGCATCGTCGAACAGGGTCAGACCAATATCGATGAGTCCATGCTCACCGGCGAGCCGGTTCCAGTGCCCAAGGCTGCCGGTGATGAGGTTTCTGCCGGCACCCTGAACAAGACCGGCAGCATCCTGTTTCGCGCCACCCGCGTCGGCTCCGAAACGGCGTTGGCGCGGATCATCAGGATGGTGCGCCAGGCGCAGAACAGCAAACCGCCGATCGGCAGGCTGGCCGATTCCGTCGCCGCCGTGTTCGTGCCGGTGGTGATGTCGATCGCGGTGCTGGCCGCGCTGGTCTGGCTATTTACCGGTCCTGAGCCCCGCTCCGTCTACGCGATCGTTACCGCCGTGACCGTCCTGATTATCGCCTGTCCCTGCGCACTCGGCCTGGCCACACCGATGTCGATCATGGTCGGTATCGGCAAGGCGGCTGAAGCGGGCATCCTGATCCGCAATGGCGAGGCACTGCAAACCGCCAGCCAGCTGACCACCATGGTGCTGGATAAAACCGGCACCATTACCACCGGCCGGCCGGCGATCATCGAGATCGACGCCTGTTGTGAGCAGACCAACAACACCCTGCTGCTGTTGGCGGCGAGTCTTGAAGCCCGTTCGGAGCATCCGCTTGCACAGGCGTTCCTCGATGCCGCCCTGCAACAGGAACTGGTTCTGCTAAACGTCGAGACATTCGAGGCCAGCGCCGGCCTGGGTATCAGCGGCATGATCGATACACACCAGGTTTTACTCGGCAACAAAAGACTGATGGACGAGGCCGGAGCGGCGCTCGATAACGAGGCGCTGGCAAGCAGCGAACGCATGGCAGGGAATGCATGGACGCCCATGTTCATGGCCTCGGACGGGCGACTCCTTGCCATTTTCGCGGTCGCCGACCCGCTCAAGCCCGACTCGGCGGAGGCCATCCGGCGCCTTAAGGCCGATGGTCTGAGGGTGGTCATGCTGACCGGCGATAACCGGCACACGGCAGAGGCCATCGCCCGCCAGGTCGGTATCACGGAAGTCCTTAGCGAGGTCCTGCCCCAGGACAAGAAGGACAAGATCGCTGCGTTGCAGCAACAGGGTGAACGGGTCGGCATGGTCGGCGACGGCATCAACGACGCCCCGGCACTGGCCTTGGCCCATGTGGGTTTTGCGCTTGGCACCGGCACCGATGTCGCCATCGAAAGCGCCGATATCACGCTGATGCGCGGAACGCTTCACGGTGTCGCGGATGCCATCGAGATATCTGCCGCGACGATGCGCAATATCCGCCAGAACCTGTTTGGTGCGTTCATTTACAACACGGTGGGTATCCCCATTGCGGCGGGTGTCCTTTATCCGTTGACCGGTATGCTGCTGAACCCGATCATCGCCGGTACGGCGATGGCATTTTCATCGGTGACGGTGGTCAGCAACGCCAATCGCCTGCGCCGCTTCCGTTTCGCGAAGCAAAGCTAAGCCGTCACGCCCGTGCTCAAACCCGCTGTCATTGCGCGCTCCGGGCACAAGTGGCTGGGGCTGCTGATCGGCGTGCAGGTCGTGATCTGGCTGGCCACGGGTCTGTACATGGTGGTGGTGGATATCGATTTTATCCACGGCGATACGCTGGTGAAAAACCTGCAGCAGCCGGTGCGT
The DNA here is from genome assembly GCA_041306925.1 of Lysobacterales bacterium. GTDB lineage: Bacteria > Pseudomonadota > Gammaproteobacteria > Xanthomonadales > SZUA-36 > SZUA-36. The sequence continues at coordinate 4,523 of JBFZEL010000326.1, read as the reverse complement.
GTTCCGGATGCAAAGCAACTCAGCATGGCAAAGGTCAGGGAAGCTTATCCCGGCGCGACCCAAATCAGCCTCCGCCCGGTGATGGGTAAGACCTATTACGCGGTAACGACAGCGGACCAGCGCTACCTGGTTGACCCCGACGACGGCTCACTCGCATCCCCGCTGGACGAGGATGACGCGATCGGCATCGCCAGGTACCACTATGCCGGCGAGGCGCAGGTGGGGCGCGCCACGCTGATCACTGCAAACCCGCCGATGGAAATTCAAAGCCGTACCCTGCCGTTATGGCGAATTGATTTCGCTGACCGTTACGTGACCAGTTTTTACATCGACCCGTATAACGGCTCGCTGGTCACGCGCCGGCATCTTTACTGGCGGATTTTCGATTTCATGTGGATGTTGCACATCATGGATTACGCAAACCGCGAGGATGCCCACCACCCGCTGCTCATTGCTGCGCAAATTTCCGGCTGCACGTTTGTCATCACCGGCCTGTGGCTGCTGTTCTACAGCTTCAGCGGCCCGCGCAGAAAGCAGCCGCAAACGCCACCGTGATGCGACTGCTCAAAAAACTGCATAAGTGGATCGGCCTGCTGACAGGTGTGCAGGTGCTGCTCTGGCTGCTCAGCGGCCTGGTGATCAGCCTTCTCGACCCGATTAAGGTCAGCGGAAATCTGTGGGTACGTGCAAGCAACCCCGTTGCACCGGAACTCGGGACCGGCGTGTTACTGGAACCGGCGCAACTTTCCGCTGCATTACTGAAAGGCGCGCCCGGCATCGAATTGACTGGTATCGAATTGACTACCCGGCACGGCAAGCCGGTTTACCGCATCAGGCACACCAGCGGTGAAACCCTCGTCGATGCCAGCGACGGTTCGGTCATGAAAACCGGTAAAGCCGCAGCGGAAGAACTGGCCCGGCGGGATTTTAGCGGTGACGGTCAAATCGTTTCAGTCGAACGTGGCACGGCGCCTGACATGGAAACACGGGACAGCGGCGGCGCCTATTGGAAGGTCGGCTTCTCGGACCCTGCCAACACGATGATCTATATCTCGGAGTCAAGCGGGGAAATCCTCGCACGACGGAACGATTACTGGCGCGTGCGGGATTTTTTCTGGATGTTGCACATCATGGATTACGCCGGCCGGGAAAACTTCAATAACGCACTGGTCATCGGCACGGCGCTGGTCACCATCTGGCTTGGTCTGAGTGGTTTCCTGCTGTTGTTTGGCAGCTTCAGGCGGGATGATTTCTTATTTCTGAATGTCCTGGCAAAACCTGCCGGGGCCGTCATCACTTTGCACGACCCGGCGGCCAGTGTGCCGCGCCGGGTGACGCTGAGAAAGGGCAGCAACCTTTTTCTCTCCCTTGCAACCCATGACATCAACCTGCCATCCGTTTGCGGTGGCGGCGGTGAATGTGGCAAATGCAGGGTCAGGTTCGAAGCTGCCAAACTGCCGCCGGCCAATGACATCGAGCTTGGCCTGATCCCGAGGCGTCTGCTCGAGCAGGGCTACAGGCTGGCCTGCCAACAGCAGGTGGCATACGACGTTGCGCTACACCTGCCTGCAGAAACACGGTCACCGCGTAATTGAGTCCAGGAAAACAGACCCGCGCCAGGCTTGCAGTGTTCGGCCGAAGAACGGGTTCGTTGACCTAAATCATTCCTATTTACAGGCGTTTGTGGTGAACTGAACATGACGCTCTGAGAGATTTGCGTCGCAAATCCGCTGCACATGATACGCACCATGAGCAATCAGAGCGTCTGCAAATGGAGATACGGAAATGAACAGAAAGCCTCTTCGATTGACCGTCGCAAGCCTGTTGCTGGCGGCCACGGGTACCGCTTTTGCCTGCGAATACAAACAGGGAGAAACGGAGTTCCTGGACTACGCAATTTGCCGTTACGGTGAGGAGAATATCGAGGTTGTAAGCTTGCCTGAGGATGCCGTCTGGGAACAATGCATCTACTACCTGGAGGCGTTCAGACCGCCCAAACTGCTGGCCGTGACACGTGTTAAAGACGGCAAAGAAGTATGCAGCATCAACGATCGCACGAAGATCGGCAACCCCTGCTACCTGGCCAAACAACAATGCGATGACGCATTGGAATTCAAGACGGAATGATCAAAACAAGTCTTTGACAGACGCCTGACAACGACCGGCCACGGGGCATGACCCGGGCCGGCCACGAGCAATTTTGCGGCAAGTGTAAAAAGCCGTCTTTTTTTCCGGTCCTGTTTTTTTGCAGGTCTTATTTCTTCAGGGCATCGCGTATTTCAGTCAGCAACTCGACTTCGGCTGAAGGCTTGGCTGGCGCTGCGGGTGCCGCCTCTTCCTTTTTCTTCATGCGGTTCATCGCCTTGACGACCATGAATATGGCGAATGCGATGATCAGGAAATCCACGATGGTCTGGATGAATGCACCGTAATTGAGCGTCACGGCGGCCACTTCCCCGACCGCCTCTTGCAAGACCACGGATAGGCCACTGAAATCAACGCCACCCATCAACATGCCAATCGGCGGCATCAATACATCGTTGACAAACGAGGAAACGATCTTGCCGAAGGCGGCACCGATCACGATACCAACCGCCATATCCATAACATTGCCACGCATTGCGAAACTTTTGAATTCCGACATCATGCTCATAAATTTCTCTCCCGTTTTTCCTTCATGCCAATGGTCCCGGCACAAAATATACCGGGTGCCCGGCAATATTAGCGCACGACATTTGCGAATGGCACTAAAAGCAATGTTGCAAGGTGTTATGAAATTCCCTTGCCAGGCTTTAACCTGGGCATCGAATGAACACGTTCCTTGCTAATGGCCGCGCTTCTGTTATAGTGCGCCACGTTCTGGCACGCTTCGGTCTGTGCCAATCTATCCCTTTCTGCACTTTCGCAGCTTGCGGACATCAACGAGGACTCAGCCCTGACCGACCCATGCCGTGAAAGATTCACGCCGATTGGGTGGGGCGATCCCGGAGTAAATTCAAACATGTTATTTTCAGAACTTGGCCTTTCGGCCGAATTGTTGCGCGCGACAGAAAAACAGGGTTACGCGGATGCAACCCCGATTCAACAGCAAGCTATCCCGCTCATTCTTAAAGGCCACGACCTATTGGCTGGTGCCCAAACCGGCACCGGCAAGACCGCCGGTTTCACCCTGCCCCTGCTGCAACGGTTGCAAAATTCCCTGCCGCAGGGTCACACGTCCAAAGTACGTGCATTGATCCTCGTACCCACCCGCGAGCTTGCGGCACAGGTTGCCGAAAGCGTGCGTGACTATGGCCGCTACCTGCCGTTCACCTCGACCGTGATCTTTGGCGGGGTCAGTATCAACCCGCAGATTTCGCAATTGCGCCGGGGCGTGGATATCGTCATTGCGACCCCCGGGCGCCTGCTCGATCACATGCAGCGCGGCAGCATCCGTCTCGATGCTGTCGAAACACTGGTGCTCGACGAGGCCGACCGCATGCTCGACATGGGTTTTATCCGCGACATCCGCAAAGTGCTCAAGGCCATACCGGCCAAACGCCAGAACCTGTTGTTCTCGGCAACGTTTTCAAAAGAAATCAAGCAACTGGCCAGCGAACTGCTGAACGCCCCGATGGAGATCCAGGCGCCGCCGGAAAATACCGGGTCGGGGCAAATTTCCCAGGTGGTCCACCCGGTCGACCGCGACCGCAAACGTGAACTGCTGTCACACATGATCGGCACCGGTAACTGGCGGCAGGTGCTGGTTTTCACCCGCACCAAGCACCTGGCCAACCGTCTCAGCCAGCAACTGGAGCAGGACGGTCTTTCAGCCGCCGCGATCCACGGCAACAAGTCGCAGGGCGCCCGCACCCGCGCCCTGGCCGACTTCAAGAAAGGTGAGATCCGCGTGCTGGTCGCGACCGATATCGCGGCCCGCGGGCTCGATATTGAAGAACTGCCCCACGTGGTCAACTACGAGTTGCCCAATTTGCCGGAAGACTACGTGCATCGCATCGGCCGCACCGGCCGTGCGGGTCTGGACGGAGAAGCCGTTTCACTGGTCTGTGTCGATGAGATCAAGCTGCTCGCCGATATCGAAAAACTGCTCAGGTGCAAAATCGAAAGGATCGTCATCCCGGGCTATGAACCGGATCTAAGCATCGCGGCGGAACCGATCAGGAACGGCGGCAATAACAGGAACGGCGGCAATAACTCAAGCCGCAACCCCCGTCCAAATAACCGCGCACGCAGCAAACCGGCGCAGGGCCACAACAGCCGGGGACGTCAATCAGCGCCCGTAGCCCAACGCGGCAGAAATTCGGCGCCCGTAGTCCAGCGCGGCAGCAATCAGGGTCAGCGGGCGCGCCGCGCGGCGTGAGTTGATCAACAATATCGTTTGAAAGAAAGATGCCCCGCCAGACGCTGGGCATTTTTGTGCCGCCTGACCGCGCCCTGGGCGGATTCCTGCACGACGACGGCCAGCGTAGGTTCGAACTCTCCCTGGTAACGGCCGTCAGAACTGGCGGCAGGCGCATGCCCTG
>JBFZEL010000325.1:0-2554 GCA_041306925.1 Lysobacterales bacterium | reverse complement strand
AAGCGGAAACGGTGATTCGCCGAATCCGCGTGTACCTTGAACAAACTGAACCATTAATCTCGTTCTACCGCGAACGCAACCTGTTGTTCGAAGTAGATGGAACCAAGGCGATTGAACAGGTCACTTCTGATCTGTTGGATCTCCTGCACCTTAAATAAAGGCGAGTTGGCATGAGCTGGGATCGAAACGTGGTGATCAAAACCGGGCGCGAAATTGAGATCATGCGCCAGGCAGGGCGGATCAATGCAGAAGCATTGGCTGCCACCCGCGCCGCGCTTCGACCTGGTATCACCACGGCTGAGCTGGACGAAATCGCAGCAGAGGTCATTCGCAAGAATAACGGGAAACCGGCATTCTTGGGGGTGTTAGGCGCTTACCCGTACCCTGCCACGATTACCGTCAGCGTGAATGATGAGCTGGTGCACGGCATCCCTGGAAAACGCAAATTGTGCGCAGGGGATATCGTTTCAATCGATTGTGGGACGATTTTCGAAGGATTTGTTGCCGATTCTGCTTATACGGCTGGGGTTGGCGTTATCTCCGAAGAAGCCCAGCGCCTGATCGAAACGACGGAGCAGTCCCTGGCAATTGGGATCTCCATGCTGCGAGAAGGGAACCGGGTCGGTGATGTAGGCTTTGCCATCCAGCAATATGCTGAAGGGCAGGGTTATCACCTGACACGCGAGTATACCGGGCACGGCGTTGGTCGCAGCATGTGGGAAGGTCCACAGGTGCCCAACTATGGCACCCAGGGCCGGGGAATGGTGCTGCGCGTTGGAATGGTCATCGCCCTGGAGCCTATGCTGTTGGTGGGGACTGCCAGAACGAAGGTGCTGCCCGACCAGTGGACAGTGGTTTCGGCGGATGGTAGCCTGACGGCGCACAGTGAACACTCGGTGGCGATCACCGATGGAGAGCCAGTCATCCTGACAGTGCCGTAAGGTATGAAAATCGGGACTGGACGAGATTGTGAAAGACAAGTATAATCGAGACTTCGGCTGTATGTTTGCAGCCTGGTGAGCTTAGCAAGAAGGAAAGGTTCTTATGAAAGTTTCATCTTCAATTGGAAAGCGCTGCGCAAAGTGCAAATTCGTACGGCGCAAAGGGCGTCTGTTCATTATTTGTGAAAATCCAAAACATAAGCAGCGGCAGGGATAAGGTACTATGGCACGTATTGAAGGCGTTGATCTTCCACGTAATAAGCGCGTTGAAATTGGACTGACCTATTTATATGGCATCGGTTTGACGCGTTCGCATGAAATTCTGACAGCCACGGGTGTTAACCCGGATGCGCGCATCAAGGATTTGACAGATGCTGAGGTAAACCTGTTGAGGGATTACATTGGTCAGCATCTCAAAGTCGAAGGTGACCTGCGCCGCGAGGTGCAGTTGAATATCAAGCGGTTGATTGAAATCGGCTGCTATCGCGGCCTGCGCCACCGTCGCAATTTGCCGGTGCGCGGACAGCGTACGCGGACGAATTCTCGCACCCGCAAGGGTCCCAAGAAGACGGTTGCCGGTCGCGGTCGTCGCCGTGGCGCAACCAAGAAATAACACCTGATCTCGCCTGGGGTTCGACCGCCAGGGGGTCCTTCCACCCCGCGGCAACTGGCTGGTAGATGACCAGATGAACCGGGTGATCAGATCTAGCTCAAGAGTGAGGTTTTATGGCTCAAACAGCGACTGCATCGCGCCGCAAAAGCGCACGCAAAGTCAAGCGAACCCTGTCTTCAGGGCAGGTACATATCCTGGCTACGTTCAATAACACGATTGTCACTGTAACCGATTTACAGGGCAATGCTGTGACTTCTGCCACAGCAGGTCAGGCGGGCTTCAAAGGCTCCCGCAAGAGCACGCCGTTTGCGGCGCGCATGGCGGCTGAGACTGCAATGAAAAATGCCCAGGCCCTGGGGATCCAGGAAGTAGAAGTATTTATCAAGGGGCCTGGCCCTGGTCGCGAGTCGGCGATCCGTGCGGTGCAGGCGCAGGGTATGCGCGTCACTCTGATCACTGATAAGACGCCGGTACCGCACAATGGCTGCCGGCCTCCCAAGAAACGCCGCGTCTAAAATATAAGGAAGAGGATATTATTCTATGGCTAAGTACTCTGGGCCAGTATGTAGATTATGCCGGCGAGAAGGCGAAAAGCTGTTCCTGAAAGGGGTCCGCTGCTTTTCACCTAAGTGTGCCTTCGAACGCCGTGGGTATGCCCCTGGCCAGCATGGTAAAGGTGCTCAATTCCGTGGTAAACGTGAGTCGGATTACAACCGCCAGTTACGCGCCAAGCAAAAAGCTCGCCGCGTATACGGAGTGTTGGAGCGCCAATTCCAACGTTACTACGCAATTTCGCTTAAGCAGCGTGGTATGACTGGTTTGATGCTGCTCCAAATTCTCGAGTCTCGGCTGGACAATGTGGTTTTCCGCCTGGGCTACGCAGATAGTCGTGCTGAAGCTCGCCTATTGGTCACCCATGGGCACTTCATGGTCAACGGTCGCCGCATCGATGTGCCCTCTGCCAATGTTGAGGTGGGAGACACAGTCGCGGTGCGCGACG
>JBFZEL010000324.1:0-9080 GCA_041306925.1 Lysobacterales bacterium | reverse complement strand
CGGTCTGCATTGGCGGCGCTGAACGCTGGTTGCGGTGGCATTGCCGTGGCGGCATCGTCTTCCCCGGGACTTGCGGGCTCAGCGGATTCGCCATCCGCAACGCCGCTCAAATCGATCAATGACATGAGCCAGGTATGCTTGTCGTAGGGGTCCAGGACCATGATCATGTGACCGCCGTCGGCATCGCTAAAATTCCAGACACCCGACAGGGACGGGTCAATACGGCTTTTTTCAGGATCGCCGACCGGTACCGGCAAGCAGGCCATCACCCCCAGCAACAGGGGTAACAGCACCAGCGTCAGCAGCAGGCCGGCGGCTGAGCGGCGTTTTGCGCCACTTGCGGTGCTCTTTTCAAAAAACTGTTGGATACGCGTAGCGATGGTTTGCACGGGCTCTGTAATCATGACGATCTCCGCAAGGACACCATTTGCTGCAGTGAGGTTTAGCAGCTATATACTAAACCAGATTCCGGGCGGGAAGTACCAACCGGCATCGAGGGCAAGCAAACCGGGACCTGGCAAAACCGGCTGCCTGCATGGGTATTGTCAATGGACCTTGGTGCGGTCCCTGATCACTTCGAGCCCTTGCAGCAATATCGCATCCCTGCCTGCGACGATATCCTGCCGCGTGACGTGCACCTCGACATCGGGGCGGATACCGGTACCGACCCATTCGGTTCCATCGGGATAGGTCGTACGCAGGGTTACCACCCTGAAATCACCTCCACCGGGAAGTGGCACCCGTTTGGGGTTGCCGGTGCTGCCGGCGGTTGTTGCTCCGACCAGTACAGCCCTGCCGGCATAGTCGAGTGGGATGATAAAGTCCTCCGCAGTGCTGAAGGTCGCGTGGCCGGTCAGGATCACCAGAGGCCCGTTATAGCGCTTGCCGTCACGTGGCTGGATGTATTGATCGCCGAGAAAGCCCTGTTCCCATTCCGGGTCGAACCCCCAGGCCAGTTTTGCGGGCACATATTTTGGAGATCTCCACAGAGGGGATGCTATCGGTTCGTTGATAAAACAACTGAGGATCGGCCAGGCGAATTGGTCGTTGCCGCCGGGGTTGAAGCGGAGATCCAGTATGACGCCCTTCACATTGGTCCAGTCGGTCCGGTCAAATTTTTCGAAAAACCCTGAAACGACCTCCTCGCTGCCAAAATTCGAAATTTTGACCACCACGATGCCATCGTCACCCTGGCTGAACTCGACGGGTGAAGCGCTCAGGTACCCATCAAGCAGTCGTGGATAAAATTTTTCGCCTGACGCGGTCGCGGAATTTCGTGTCAGGCTTACAGTTCTTGCCGTTGCATCAGGATCACTGACACTGAGATTAACTTTGGAGTTTTTCGGACCCAGGAGAAGCCGGTAGATACCGATTGCTTCATCGGCATGCTGCGCACCGCGGGATTCAAACCTGACCACATGCTCGCGGAAATAATCTGTGACAGGTACTCCCTCGATTTCGATGATCTCCAGGCCGGGGTAAACCCTGTTGTTTTTTAGCTCGTCCGTGTCTGCATTGCGGACAACGATGTATTGACCATCGATGACCTGGACTTCGAGAGGCGGCCAATCGTAGGCGGCGTTCAACGGTCCACCGGGCGGGTTTACGCCGGTATGGCCATCCTTCAGCAGTGCGGCAAATTCCATGAGTACCGCGTAATAGTCATCGATACCCTTGGTCGCGATGACGCGCGGGAGATATTCCCGCATTTTGCCATCCCAGTCGAGACCGGGGCGCTGATCGAAAAACGGGAAATTGTATTTTGCCTCGGACCAGACCGTGATGAACCCGCTGAGTCTTTGCTCAAGCGATCCATCCCAGTCATCCGCGGATTGCGCCAACGCGGTATGAACAACGGACAGGGAAAGAGAAAGAGAAAGAAAGACTGCTATCGCCCACTGGGGGAAATACGCTGGTTGCTTGACATTCACCGTAGCATGACCTTGTGATTGATCTTCAATATTAAACGCCAACGGGGAAAGAATGGTTACATTTTTCGCTAAACCCGGGCCGGTGTGTTTAATCCTTGCGGGGTCCGGTCCAGCGATCCACCATCACCGCCGCTGCCACTTGGCCGAGCAAATTGACGGCCGAGCGCAGCATGTCGGGGATCCGGTCGATACCGAGCACCAGGGCCAGACCCGCCAGCGGCACGCCGATGGCGTCCAGAGCAGGCGCCATGGTCACGACGCCGGATGACGGCACCGGCGCGACGGTCAACGACACCAGCAAGGTTGCCAGGAACGCTGCGCCGAGCATGGCCATGGGTAGCGGCACATCATAGAGGTGCGCCAGGAAGACGACGGCAGCGCCCTGGAAGAGCGCGCTGCCGGGCCGGTGCAGCGATGCCCCCAGCGGTATGAGCAGGTCCGCCACCGTTGCCGACACGCCGAGGTTGCGGGTGGTTTCCTCGAGTGTCACCGGGATCGCCGCGGCGGTGCTGGTGGTCGACGCGGCGATCGAAACGCCACCGAAGGTTCCCCGCAGGTAGCGCAGCGGTCCTATCCCGCCGACGAAGTACATGAACGGCAGTGTCACCACGGCCATGAAGATCAGCAGCCCGACCAGCACGCAGGTGATGAAGACGGCCAGTGACTGCACGAGGCTCCAGCCAAGCTCCGCAGTGACCGGCGCGGTCAGGCCGAACACACCGAGCGGGGCCGTGTACAGTATCCACCAGACCAGCTTGATCAGCGCCTTGCTGACGTCATCGGCGAGATTGATCAGGCGTTCGCGGTTTGCAGAAGGCAGTGTGCCGGTGGCCGCGGCGACCAGCGCGGTGAAGACGATCAACGGCAGGATCGCCCCGCTGCTCGCGGCTGCAAACGGGTTGGCCGGAACCAGCGAGACGATGAAGTCGACGATACCCGGCATTTGCGGAACTTCGATGGCGGTGGTTTGTGGCATCCTGGTAGCGCCTGCAAACTGCAAACCGACCTGCATGGTCGCCATACCGATGGCGATGGCAGGAAGCAGGGTCAGCCAATACCAGGCGAGCGCCAGGCCACCGATACGACCAAGCCTGCGCAGGTCGCCGAGCCTGGCGATGCTGGTGAAGATCACCGCCATGATCAGCGGTATGACGAGCATGCGGATCGCGTTCATGAAGATCACGCCGAACGGCGCAGACCCCTTCGCAAGCGCCAGCAGCCAGTCATTGCCGGTGGCTGCAGCGCCGAGGCCGACGCTCAGTCCCAGCACCAGCCCCGCAGCGATCGCTAAATGCAGCATGTCGTTTGACTCCTGTTCCGAAGTTTGCCAAACGGCAGGGTACTACAGCTCGACAATGGAATCGCTGCCGGGATGGATATTTGCAAATTCCGTGTCCTGGTCTGAAGATGCTGCCTGTTTAAGTGCAGTGCATCAATTCCACGAAACAGGCAGATTTGCGTTGTAATTGCGCGTGCTTGCTTTTATGGTTATGCCTGCAGAAAAACTTGAAGAGTCAGCATGAGTAAAGATCAATCCCCCCTTGACTTCGCCGGGTTCCCGCGCGTTTTCTGGATTGCCAATTCAGTCGAATTGCTGGAGCGGGCCGCCTATTACGGTGTGTTCATCGTCATCACTTTGTACCTGTCGAGAATCCTCGGTTTCAATGACGTCCAGGCTGCGTGGCTGGCTGGCGGGTTTTCGGCGGGGCTGTACTTCCTGCCGACTTTCACGGGCGCGCTGGCTGACAGGATAGGCTTCCGCAAGGCACTGTTGCTGGCCTTCGCCCTGCTCAGTATCGGTTATCTCAGCCTGGCCCTGTTGCCTTTGGCCCTGCAACAGCACGGCCTGGTCGAGTACGGCCGTCAGGTCACCTTCACCGGTTTACCGGAAGCTCCTGTGCGCTGGTCGATCATACCCATCATGATCGTCATCATGATCGGCGGCTCATTCATCAAGGCGGTGATCACCGGCGCGGTGGCGACTTCGACCACCGAAGCGAACCGGGCGAAGGGCTTTTCAATCTTTTACATGATGGTCAACATCGGCGCTTTTTCCGGCAAGACGATCGTCCAGCCACTGCGGGAATCGATGGGCGACCTGGGCCTGATCAACCTGAATTACTTCGCTGCGGGCATGACCTTGCTGGCGTTTGTCAGTATCTTCCTGTTTTTCAGGAATGCGGAGCGGACAACCGAAGGCAAATCGCTTCGGCAAATACAGACGGCGCTTTGGCGGGTACTGACCAATGGCCGCCTGGTCGCGTTGATCCTGATCATCACCGGTTTCTGGATGGTGCAGCACCAACTCTACGCCACCATGCCAAAGTATGTATTGCGAATGGCGGGTGAGGGCGCAGCGCCGTCGTGGTATGCCAATGTCAACCCGCTCGTGGTGGTCCTGACCGTCAGTTTTGTCACGGCGATGATGAAACGGCGCAGCGCGCTGTTTTCCATGACCACGGGTATGTTCATCATGCCGGTTTCAGCGCTGCTGATGGCGAGCGGTAATTTAATCCACGGCAGCATCGACCTTGGTTTCATGAGCATGCATCCGATTGCGTTCATGATGGTCATCGGCATCATGTTCCAGGGGCTTGCAGAAACGTTCATATCACCACGCTTCCTGGAGTTTTTCTCACTGCAGGCGCCAAAGGGTGAGGAAGCGATGTACCTGGGTTTTTCACACCTGCATTCGTTTATCAGTTCCATACTGGGCTTTGGCCTGTCGGGCTATTTGCTCGATGCCTATTGTCCCGATCCCCGGAAATTCACCAGTTATGAGGTCTGGCAGGCAGCAGCGGTCAATGCCCATTACATCTGGTATATTTTTGCGGCAATCGCGCTGTTGGCAGCCGTTGCGTTGATCATTTACGGCTGGGTCGTGCGCTACCTGGATGATAAGAGAAAGTTAAAGGTGCCGTTGCAGGCAGAATTGGTGACTGAACCCACTTAGGGAAGCCCTGATAAATGCCATCCTGGCATTATCAGAGCGCGGCAGTCGAAAAGTGTCATTTTTGACTGCTCTACAAAGCAAGGGCTTAGCGCCGCTGATTTGGCGACACATATCATGTGACGCGGAAACCTCAGACCTGATCTGAAGAGGTTCCTTGGAATTCAGGCCTATAAAAACAGCTCCGTGAGAAACACTTTACGGCTTAGAAACGCACCGGGAATATGCAAATGCAGGAAATCATCGCAACCATCAACTCTTACGTCTGGAGCAGTGCCCTGGTCTGGCTGTGCCTGGGGGCCGGTCTGTTTTTTTCCATCATGACGCGCTTCGCGCAGGTCAGGCAATTCGGCGAAATGCTGCGCCTGATGTTCCACGGCGATGCGTCGACGGAGGGCATATCCAGCTTCCAGGCGCTGGCGGTATCCCTTTCCGGTCGTGTCGGTACCGGCAACATCGCCGGTGTCGCCGCCGCGATTGGCTTTGGTGGCCCGGGCGCCGTGTTCTGGATGTGGATGGTGGCATTTCTGGGCGCATCCACCGCTTACGTCGAGTCGACGCTCGGCCAGATATACAAGGAAGTGGACGAAGGCCAATACCGCGGCGGCCCGGCGTTTTACATCGAAAAGGCCCTGGGCCAGAAATGGTACGCGTGGATCTTTGCCATGTCGACCGTGCTCGCCACGGGATTCCTGTTGCCGGGCGTGCAGGCCAATGCGATCGGCAACGCCGTTGATATGGCGCTCGGTGGTGGTGCCTTGATCGACAGCCCGTTTGGAGAAGTCAGCCAGGTCAAACTGGCCGTGGGCGTTGCTGTCGTGGTGTTGCTGGGAATCATTATTTTTGGCGGCGTGAAACGTATCGCACACTTTGCCCAGTATGTCGTGCCATTCATGGCACTGGGTTATGTTGTCAGCGCGCTGGTGATCGTCATCCTGAACATCAGCGCAGTACCGGGTATTATCGGCCTGATCTTCAACGATGCATTCACGCCGATGGCGGGGTTGGGCGCAGCGATAGGCTGGGGTGTCAAACGGGGCATCTACTCGAACGAAGCGGGGCAGGGCACCGGCCCGCACGCCGCCGCCGCCGCCGAAGTGCAGCACCCCGCCCAGCAGGGACTGGTGCAGGCGTTTTCCGTGTACGTGGATACGTTGCTGGTCTGTTCTGCCACGGCTTTCATGATCCTGATCACCGGTTCCTATCACGTGACTGGCGTCGCCGCTGAAGTTTCAGGCGGCATGCTGGCTATCAGCGTAGACCCCAACAGCCCGGCGTTTACCCAGCTTGCGGTTGAGAGCGTGGCTACCGGTGTGGGTGGGCCGTTTGTCGCCATTGCACTGTTCTTCTTTGCTTTCACCACCCTGTTGGCCTACTACTACATCGCCGAAACCAACGTGGCTTACATCAAAAGAACCTTTCATATACCCGGCCTGATGCTGATCCTCAAACTGGGCCTGATGGCCGCCGTGTTTTACGGCACCATCAGGACCGCCAGCCTGGCCTGGGGCCTGGGCGACATCGGTGTTGGCCTGATGGCCTGGCTCAATATTATCGGTATCCTGATCATATTCCTGGCGGCACAACCCACCATCAAGGCCCTGCGGGACTACGAGGCGCAACAGGCTGCAGGTGTCAGGAAATACCGCTTTGACCCACTGGCACTGGGTATCAGGAATGCTACGTTCTGGGAACAAAGAATTGCACAGGAAAAACAGCAGGGGCCAGGCAAGACTGGCTGAGAAACCAGCCAACAGAAAATTACGCCTAAACCCGAACCTGGATCAATTCTTAAAGACAAAGGGTGGTTTATAATTTCGCTGTTGATTTCCAGCCGGTCAGCGACTTGCGACCGGTTTCATCCGCCGCATTGGAGACATCCGCATGATGAATACCAGCGCTGCCAGGCAACTGTCATCAGCTCTCTTCACCCTACTTCTTCTCGTGTTGGCCATCTCTCCGCCGGCAAACGCTGGCGATCCGGAGCGCGGGGCCGATATCTACGGGGTCAACTGCGTCGTCTGCCACGGTCCCACCGGCGAGCCTGATGCTGATTCCGACCTGGTCAAAAGCCTGGGCGTGATGCCGGCCGTCTTTTCCGACGCGCTGTTCAACAGTCGCGAGCCGGCGTCGACCTGGAAAATGGTGATCACCCATGGCGGTCCGGCGATGGGGTTCTCAGAAAAGATGCCGGCGTTTGGCGGAGGTTTGACTGAACAGGATATCGACGACGTACTCAGCCACATCAAGACCCTGGGCGGCACGCACGATTACCCGGACGGCTCGCTCAACCTGTTCCTGCCCGTTCGCACCAAGAAGGCCTTTCCCGAGGACGAGTGGGTGTGGAAACAGCGCTACACGGAACAGGACGGCGACAACGCCTGGAAAAACACGCTTGAGTACGAGTTCCGCATCGGTCAGCGCGCCCAGGGGATTCTCGAGCTGACCCACGAGGTCGAAGGCAGTCAGCAGAACTTCGGCCACCTGGAACCGGGCTTTAAGTACATATTGAAGCATGACCAGCAGGCGGGTTTTATCCTGGCGGCGGCCGCCCAGGTGGCCGCTCCTCTCAATAGCGATGCCAATTGGGAGTTTCTTCCGTACCTGGCCATGGGCAAGGTCCTGTCTGAGAAGTGGACGTTGCAGAGCAGCGCACGCCTGAAATTCGATTTGGAAGACTCCGATGAGGGCAGCGCAGAATTCGCCAGCGTTGTGCATTACGTTCATACCGATTACGGCCGGGCGATATTTCCTGCGCTCGAGTTGGTCGCTGAAGTACCCTTCGAGCGCGGCAGCGAACCGGACCGGGCTGACGCGGTGCAGTTTTCCATCATCCCGCAGGCGCGTATCGGTCTGAACAAACGCGGCAACATCGCCCTGAACGCGGGTGTCGAACTGCCGCTTAATGATGCCGACCGCTATGACTGGCGGGCTTACCTCTACCTGATCTGGGATTTTGCCGATGGCGGCTTTTTCGACGGTTGGTAAGTTATGTTGCGGCGCAGCAATAAAAGGGACTTGTAGAACAGATTTTTCACATGCCTTACAAATCAACGGCTTGGCGCCGCTGATTTGGCGAGACATATATGTGTCGCGGGAGCCTCTGAATTAATCAGAGGTTCCTTAAAAATTCAGCAATCTCGACGTATTAAAAAGGGCCACAACGCTGGCCCTTTTTATATTTGCGGTCTTCTACAGACCGACTACTGCCATAAGCATCACTGCAATTTGTGCGAATCCTATAAACCCTTGGTGGTCATGAGCGGGACCAGGGTGCCTGCGCTGGAATGAGCGCTATATCAATCCAGTTCGCGGATCGCTTGCATAATAAAACCTGCCGTTTTGACCGGCGCTGGAGAGACTTCAACGCTTTCGACGTTGGCCAGGGGATAAAAATGGACGCGGTCCTCCACATGAATAATCAGGTGTCCCGATGCCAGCATCGTCTCCATTTTGCGAGCCACGACGTTGGGGTCTTCGGACGTCGACATAAATTCAAAACGCTGTTTCTTACCGCTGGTAAAAGTAATGTTTATATAACGGGTTTTGTCCGTCATGGCATATCTCCTTTAGCAATAGTTTACCTATTGTCAGTTGCGGGGAATTGGAGCACGGCCGGATTATCGCACAGGTGGTGCCGGCTGTTGCAAGCGTGTTTATCTGCCGGGGCCAGGGTTGGGCATGGCCCGGTGGTTTAGTGGCCTTTGTTCAGCCTTCAGTCTGCCGGTCAGTAGTTCCATGGGGCGACTCTAGCCCGCCGGTATGGGTGCCGAACTGGCACGGGTCAAATAAAGGTGGTCACGCAAAAAGAATCGGGGCTGGCTTCCCGGCCCGCCCCGCAGGTTTTGTGTCTGATAATGCCTGGATGGCATTTATCAGGGCTTGCCAATATTCAAAACGAAAAGTTTCTTTTTATCTGAAAGTTGATATTGGTGTCAGAGTCGCCTCCAAGCAGTGTTGAAGTACCGTGGATAATGGACACCCCGTAATTGAATAAATAGGTTTCCCCGACGGTCAATTCATTGGCGTAGCCGGCTTCGTAATAGGAACCATCAAAATCATCCGCAAATGTTCCGATCGTGCCATAAAACCCTTTGTGACTGGCCGTCACAGAATAGAACTGGTAGTTCTGTTTCGGGTCGCTGTCATACTCGCCAAAGGCCGCGGCAAACGCTAGAAACTTCCATGAGACCCCGACA
>JBFZEL010000323.1:0-3623 GCA_041306925.1 Lysobacterales bacterium | reverse complement strand
CTGGCCAGCCAGGCGCGGTCAACGAGGTAGGCGGTGTACGACTCGTCCATATTGAATTCGTCCTCAGGCGCAGTCTCAAAATAGCGTTGCCATTCTTCTTCCAGGGCATCCATGGATTGCCGGGCCCGGGCAAAATTTCCGGTGAATGCATGCAGCAGGGCCAGCCGCTGCCTGCTCGAGAGCATGAAGCGGACGAATTTTATGTCACGCGTATCCTGCTCAAGCAGACGCTCCATCAGTGCAATGGATTTTTCGATACTATCGATGGCATCATCCACGCGGCCCAACTCGTCCTGCACCAGGCCGAGACCTCTCAGTGCATACGCCAGCCATTTTATCTTTTCCGGGTCATTGGCATCCCCTGCGAGGATCTGCTGCTCGAGCGACACGTTTTCCTGCCGTGATTGCAACGCCCCGCCCAGGTCGCAGACACCACGCTGGGCGTCGGCGAGAAAGGCGTGCGACTGGCCGAGTTCGGACCGGTAGTATTCATTTTGCGGATCGAGAACCAGCGCGATCTGGTTGTATTCCAATGCGGACTGCGTGAATTGCAGGGCGCGTTGCGGGTCGCCGTCAGCGCTTATCTGCTCGAGATGGCCAAGGTTGGTCAATGCGTACGCCATCTCCAGGACCCACTCAGCGTTCTCGGTTTGCTGCAGGATCAGGCGCCGGGTGATTTCGGCATAAAGCATGAAAGCCACTTCAGCCTGTTCCATTTCGCCCAGGTACAAATGGGTCTGGCCAATATAGAAATTGGCCTGGCCCAGTTCGAAAAAGGCGGCCTGGTTGCTGCGGTCACGACGATAATTTTCAGCAAACAGCAGCCAGGACTGTTGAAATTTTTCCTGGGCTTCCTTGAGGGCCCCGCTTTCATACAGCGCATTGCCCTGCTCGCGCAGTTCCACTGCCAATCCAGGCAGCGCGTCCTTGCCACTGCCTGCAATGGCCACCAGCTTTTCCAGTTCCTGCCGGCGCCATAACACAGAGTGCTCTATATCCTCCGGATCGATGCCATTATCCAACATCGTGCGCAGTTCATTGAGCTTGTAGGACACCAGTGACTCACCGGACGCCCGTCGTTGCTGGGCTGCGATCCTTTCAGTAACGGCCGTAATCATCACGGCAGCAATCGCGACAGCAGCAAGCAATGCCAGGGCCCAGAGTTTTTGCCGCTTTTGCAGATCCCTTTGGCGCAGCTGATCAAGTGGCAGGCCCAGCAGACCGGCTATGAGTTTCAACCTGGAAAGACGTTTGCCGTCAGCCCATTTACGCACATCGGCGGCCAATGGCTCCTGCAAACCGATCTCGGCCAACGCCGTGGGGAAACAGGTGGCCTCCTGTCCGGGGCCCGAAAGCTGGCCGTCGACGATGACGCAAAATATCTGTTTGTGCCGCCCGAGGGCGGCAAAGTACCTGATCTCCTCGTTGACCCATAGCGAGGCCGCCGCATCCGGGGAACATATCACGATCAGGTTTTCCGAGTCTGCCAGGGCGTGCTTGACCGTATCGCCGAGATCCGCGGCGGAGGAAAGGTCATCGCGGTCGCGAAAAACCGGGCGGATGCGCGCCGGCACTTTGCCCTTGCCGGTCGACGTTCCGACCAGCTTGCGCGGGACGCGGTAGGACTCGAGTGCGTGATGCAGCCACTTCGCCCAGCGCTCATTGCGGTGGCTGTAGCTGATGAAGGCCCTGTACTTGTAGTTATTATTCACAGGCTGAGGTTATACCTTAAACCATTTAAAGTATTCAATAAGTCTCGTATCCAGATTGCCCGCATCCCGGCTCGATCCCCATTCGACGCTGCTGTGAGCGGTTCCGGTTTGACGGTCGTTACGGCTATACTGCCCCTGGGAAAAAACGCAAGGCAGCCTCGATGAAATGCTCCGTCTTCCGCTCGAGCCACAAAAACTTCACTTACATCTATTTGCTGGCGGGGCACAAGTTTGAAGACCTGCCGGTGGCACTGAAACAGGTATTTGGCAAACCGGTATTTGTCATGAACCTGGAACTCACGCCGGATCGCAAGCTGGCCTACGAGGACGTCGGCCAGGTCATGCACGACCTCGCCAACCAGGGCTATCACCTGCAACTGCCCCCCAGGGAGGACTCGACCGGCTTGCTGGACTTGCCTGCAAGATCGAAAGACGGGTAAGCAGATTGTTCAGGTCCCGCAGCTCTGGAGAAAGCCACACGGAAGGGGCTGCGGAGCGCTGCGCAGTGCCCACTTTGACAGGATCTCCGGCAATTTACCCGGAACCGGTAACGCGGTACTATATGACCAACATGATGACTAACTGGAGGGATACATGGGCACCGTTACACTGGCAGAAGCCAAAACCCACCTAAGCCACCTCCTGGACCAGGTGGAAGCGGGAGAGGAGGTGGTTATCACGCGTCGTGGTCGGCCGATAGCGCGCATCTCCCCGGTCGAAAAACCGAAGCATCCCATCAAGTCCCTTGCCGAGTTCCGTAAGCGCATGCCCGGCTGGCGCAAATCCAGCGCCGAGCTGCTGCGGGAAATGCGCGACGAGGACCTTTGATGCTTTACTTCGACACCAGTTTTCTGGCACCGCTCATCCTTCAGGAAGCTACGAGCGAGAACATCGAGGCTTTCTTCGCCAAGCTGCCGGCGGGGCAGTTGTATGTCAGCCATTGGACCCGGGTCGAGTTCGCCAGCCTCATCTCCCGCGAGGTTAGGATGGGAGGCCTTGTCGAGCGCGATGCGCTCCTTGCTATCGGCCAGTTCGATGAACTGGTGGCCGAGTCGTTCCAGGTGTTAGCGCCAAACGTTGTGGATTACGAACAGGCCAAGGGCTACATACAACACTTCGCTACCAGATTGCGGGCTGGTGACGCTTTGCATCTTGCCATAGCCAGCAACAACAGCGCGAAAAAGCTCTACACCCTGGACGAGGGGCTCTTGAACGCGGCGAAGCTGATGAAGGTTCCCGCGAGTCGAGGTATCAAAACCTAAGCCCAGTCAGCATCCCGCTGCCCGTCTTCAAGTACATCTGACTGCCTAATCATTGTTAAAGCTATTCAACGGTGACGGATTTCGCCAGGTTGCGTGGCTGGTCCACATCCGTACCACGCTGCACCGCCACGTGGTAGGCCAGCAACTGCAGCGGAATGGTCATGATGACCGGGGCCAGTAACGGCCCGCCGGTATCCAGCCCGATCACCCGGCCATGGCGTTGCTGGAAATTCTTTACCACCCTGGCATCCGCGATGACATACAACTCCCCGCCCCTGGCGCTGACCTCTTCGATGTTGCTGATCAGCTTTTCCAGCAGCGCGTTGTTGGGGGCCACCGCAAATACCGGCATCGCGGCATCCACCAGCGCCAGCGGGCCGTGCTTCAGCTCACCTGCGGCATAGGCCTCGGCGTGGATATAGGATATTTCCTTGAGCTTCAGCGCGCCTTCCATGGCAATCGGGTAATGGCTGCCGCGGCCAAGGAACAGGGCGTGGTTCCTGTCGATGAAAGTGGCGGCCAGCGCCTTGAATTCGGCATCGAGACCCAGCGCCGCGTTGAGCAATTCCGGCAGGCGGTGCAAATCCGCCACGTAGCCGGCGTAGGCGGCGTTATCCATACCATTCAAACGCGCCAGTTCCAGCACCAG
>JBFZEL010000322.1:0-12866 GCA_041306925.1 Lysobacterales bacterium | reverse complement strand
CATTCTGATAATGCAATCCGTGTCCAGCATTGATTTGCAGACCGAGCGAGTCACCGTATTCCGCCGCTCTGACAAGCCGCTGGTATTCCATCCCGACGCTTGCTTCGCCGGCGTCCGCATAGCTGCCCGTGTGCAATTCCACCACCGGTGCGCCGCAGGCCAGCGCGGCGTCCAGTTGGGCGCGATCGGGATCGATAAACAGCGACACCCGGATGCCCGCTTCGCCCAGCCGGATACAGGCGTTCCTGACGGCATCAAAATGGGCGAGCACATCCAGGCCGCCCTCGGTGGTAAGCTCCTCGCGCTTTTCCGGCACCAGGCAAACATCGGCCGGGCGGTTCAGTTCCGCAATCGCCAGCATTTCATCGGTCACGGCCATTTCGAGATTGACGCGGGTTCTGACCTGCCTGCACAAGGCGACCACCTCATCGTCCTGGATATGCCGCCGGTCTTCCCGCAAATGCACCGTTATGGCATCCGCGCCGGCATCTTCGGCCACCCTGGCCGCTTGCAGAACACTCGGATAACTGGCGCCACGCGCCTGTCGAATGGTCGCAACATGATCGATGTTGACACCCAGCAATAATTTTCCCGATCGCATAACGGTTTACCTCACAAAACGCCGACAGGGTCAGGCGGAAAACAGCAACAGGCTCGCCAGTGGCTTGTCCCCCAGATGATAGCTGATTACCTTGCGCATCAGCACGCGTAATTCCGGTAAATGTTCGGCTTGCAGACTTTCGCCGTGCAGGGCCAGTAAGGCAGCGCCGGAAACCCTGCCGTTGCCCGGCCCGGCGACCGCCACGGGACCGCGCTGCGGGTCGTAGTCATACCAGCCTTGCGCCAGGATATCGGCACCACTGTCATATTCCCGGTCCAGCAACAGCGCATAACCGATCGCTTCGAGCAGGTGTTTTTCAAACAACCGCAAAAGCGGTTGCGGCGGAGCTTCCGCTGCCAGTTCAGACAGCACATGGCGGTAACGTTCAAACACCTCTGCGTGCGGGTCGCCGCGGTGCAACAGGCGCATCAATAACTCGTTCAGATATAAGCCGCAGTAAAGCGCGTGGCCTTGCAGGGCGGGTGGCGACGCCACCTGGTCGGCGGCCGTCAGCGTGCCGAGTTCGCTTTTCTGTATCCAGCCAAGCAACAATGGCCGGAAGGGTTGCAGGACACTCCGCCAGCGTGAGCGGGGCGACTTTGCACCGCGCGCCACGACCGCCACGCGCCCATGCCCACGGCTGAATGCCTCGACGATCAGGCTGCTTTCACGAAAAGGGCGGCTGTGCAGGACATAGGCCGGTTCCAGTTGTATCCGCATCGTGGTACCTAATCGGTGTAGCCATACCTTTCGATCAGTTTTTCGTTGTCAGACCAGTCCTTGCTGACCTTGACCCACAAACGCAGGAATACCTTTTCGCCAAACAGGTCCTGCAAAACGAGCCTTGCCCCCGTGCCGACCTGTTTGAGCACGGCACCGCCTTTACCGATCGTGATCTGTTTCTGTGATTCACGCTCCACCCAGATGATCGCACCGATGCTAAGCAGGTCGCCCTTGCGTTTGAACTCCTCGATCTGCACGGTCAGCGCATAGGGCAATTCCTGGTGCAAACGCGTGATGAGCTGTTCGCGGATCATCTCCGCCGCCAGGAACCGTTCACTGCGGTCGGTGAACTGGTCCTCATCGTAAAAAGGCCTGGAAAAAGGCAACCTGTTTAAAACCTGCTTTTCCAGTTCGTCAACGCCGCTGCCGTTTTTGGCCGAGATCAGCATGATGCCGATGTAATCGTCAGCGCGGAAATTCTTGTCAATAAACGCCAGCAAAGACGACTTGTCGGGAACCAGGTCAATCTTGTTCAAAACCAGCATAACGGGTACAGCCACGCTGCTCAGCGTCCTGGCTACGAATTCATCCTGGCGGGTCCAGTTGCCGGCCTCGACGAGGAACAGGACCAGGTCAACATCGTTGCAGGCCGCCTGCGCAACCCGGTTCATGTAGCGGTTCAAGGCGCGTTTGGCGGAATGCTGGATACCCGGTGTATCAACGTAGACGACCTGGCCCTGCGGGGTGGTCTTGATACCCGCGATCCTCTGCCGGGTGGTTTGCGGTTTGGCGGTGACGATACTGACTTTCTGACCCAGGATCTGGTTCAACAGGGTCGATTTACCGACGTTTGGCCGGCCGATGATGGAAACGTAACCAAAACGGAAGTCTTTTTCGGACCCGTGCTCATCCGTCATGAACGATCCCCCTTTATTTTCGACAGGGTGAGGATATGCTCGAGCGCCGCCAGCGCCGCCACCTGCTCCGCCTTACGCCTGCTGCTGCTTTTGCCGGTGACGTTGATACCGGCTTCCTGGCTGACACACCCCACCAGGAACTTCCTGCGGTGCGGCGGTCCCTCATCGCTGAGTACGCAGTATTCCGGCAAGGCATAACCGTGGCCCTGCAGCCACTCCTGCAGACGGGTTTTCGGGTCTCTCAATTCGTCGGCATCAGGAAGACCGGCGATGAAGGGGTCACAGACGTGCCGTATGACCCCGGCGCAGGATTCGAAACCGCCGTCGAGATAGATGGCGCCGAAGATTGCCTCCAGCGCGTTCGCGAGGATCGAATCCCGCTTGAACCCGCCAGATTTCAGCTCGCCCTCACCCAGCCTGATGTAATCGCCCAGTTTCAGACCCTTCGCCAGTTTTGCCAGCGTGTCGCCACGCACGACACGCGCACGCAAGCGGGTCAGCGCACCTTCATTGCTGCCGGATTTAAGATCAAACAGACGTGCGGAAACGACGAAATTGAGGATACTGTCACCGAGGAATTCGAGCCGTTCATTATTGAGACGCCCGACACTGCGATGAGACATGGCCAACGCCAGTAATTCGGGATCATTGAACCGGTAGGGTATACCCGGAATTTCCCTCATTTCACCAGCATTCATCCAGGCGCAGGAATTTCGGCTTGACTCAGTTTGCCAGGCGGACGGTTCTGTCGAACTTGGCAACCACGTCGAGATTGCCGATCACCGGTTTGCGCACTTCATAGGCGACGCGCAGGTGGACGCCGTTGCCGCGCACCAGCTTGATATGCTGTTCCTTGACATTGTCGGCCGAATAGCTGACATACAACCGGTTGAGAATCTTCACGCGAATATCATAGGGTGAAAGATTGGCACTACCCCTTTCAGAAGCGACCCCGTTCATGGCGCTGACCACCGCGTAATACTCCATGTAAATCGGTGCGATCTTCATTCCTATGTAGGATATAAAGACCACGAAACTGAGCACGAAAACAAACCCGATCAGGGTCATACCACCTTGTCTGTCAATCTTCATCGTCTGCATCCGTTCATCCATGTGGGTACTTCTACTGTAACGCGTCCTTTTGGCCACGGTCATGGCCGTGGTGCTAGTGTATGCCATTTCCCACGCGTGAGAAATCCGCACAGCCCTTTTCAAAGTCAAAATTGAGCCAGATGCCGACCGCACGCCCGAGGATGTTCTCTTCCGGTACAAAACCCCACTCACGGCTGTCGTTGCTGCGGTCGCGGTTATCGCCCATCATGAAATAGTGGCCTTCCGGCACAACCCACTGCCCATTGCGACCCCCGCTGTGCTCATGTCTCAGGATGCTGTGATTCGCATCACCCAACTGCTCACGGTAAAGTGAGGCATCGGCCGCCGGCACCGTGCACTTGACGGCATCGCTGCCAAACCGGCCGGCGTCGGTCTCTGCAACTTTTTCGCCGTTGATAAACAGTTGTTTGTCGCGGTAGGCAATCGTGTCTCCGGGCAAACCCACGGCACGCTTGATGAAATTCACAGCCGGATCTACCGGATACCTGAAAACCACGACGTCGCCGCGCCTGGGTTCGCCGATAGCGATGATCTTCCTGTTCAGAACGGGTAACCGGATACCGTAGGCAAACTTGTTCACGACGATAAAATCGCCGACCAGCAATGTCGGTATCATTGAACCCGATGGAATTTTGAACGGTTCAAACAGGAATGACCTGAACACCAACACGATCAAAAGCACCGGGAAAAGGGAGCGGGCATATTCAACCATTACCGGTTCGCGTGGCGGCTCGACACTTTTCTGAACTGAACGGTCCATGCGTTTCTGTCTGAACAGCAGGCTGTCCACCAGCCAGATCACGCCGGAAAGCGCAGTCAGTACGACCAGTACCAAGGCAAAATCAATATTCATCCTGTTTTCCCGTTGCCGGATGTACCCACCGCGGGTTCACCCTATTTTTTACTATCCTGTTGCAATATCGCCAGGAATGCTTCCTGGGGTATTTCAACGCTACCAACCTGTTTCATGCGTTTTTTACCGGCTTTTTGCTTCTCCAGCAACTTGCGTTTGCGTGTCGCATCGCCACCGTAACATTTTGCCGTAACATTCTTGCGCAGGGCCTTGACCGTGGTGCGGGCGATGACCTGTGCACCGATGGATGCCTGGATTGCCACGTCGAACATCTGTCTTGGAATCAGTTCCTTCATGTTTTCGGCCAATTCACGACCGCGCCGTTGCGCCTGGTCACGGTGCATGATCAGGGACAGGGC
The DNA here is from genome assembly GCA_041306925.1 of Lysobacterales bacterium. Classification (GTDB taxonomy): domain Bacteria; phylum Pseudomonadota; class Gammaproteobacteria; order Xanthomonadales; family SZUA-36; genus SZUA-36. Next base: position 8,300 of record JBFZEL010000322.1, on the reverse strand, counting down.
GTCTACCCGTTCACCATTGATCAGAACATCGACACGGACGAAAGGTCCCTCGGTGAAACGTAAAAAATGATAATCAAAAGAAGCATAACCCCGGCTGACGGATTTAAGCCGGTCAAAAAAATCCAGCACCACTTCCGACAGCGGCAATTCATACTGGATGGAGACCTGTCCGCCCAGGTAATGCATAGCCAACTGCCGCCCACGTTTTTCCTCGCACAGACCGATGACAGCACCGACATAGATCTGCGGCACCAGGATGTCCGCCTGGATGACAGGTTCACGAATGGCAACGATCTTGTTGACCGGCGGTAACTTGGCAGGGTTTTCGAGCGTCAGTATTTCACCGCCGGTCAACTCGACTTCATAGATGACGGTCGGCGCCGTGGTAATCAGGTTGATATCGTATTCACGTTCCAGGCGTTCCTGGACGATATCCATGTGCAACAGACCGAGAAACCCGCAGCGGAAACCAAAGCCGAGCGCCTCGGATGTTTCAGGCTCAAAGCCGAGCGCAGCGTCGTTCAACTGCAACTTCTCAAGTGCTTCGCGCAGGTCGGGGTAATCGTCGGCGTCGGTCGGAAACAAGCCCGCAAATACCCTGGATTGCATCTTTGCGAACCCCGGCAACGGTTCGCTGGCGGGCGATTTTGCCAGCGTGATCGTATCGCCGACCGGTGCGCCGTGAATGTCCTTGATACTGGCGACGAGAAAACCAACTTCGCCCGCTGACAGCACTTCCCGGAGTTCGCGTTTGGGTGTAAATACACCCAACTGATCCACCTGGTGCTGATTGCCGGTGGACATCAATTCTATTTTATCGCGCCTGTTAACGACACCATCGACCACGCGGATCAGCGATACCACACCGAGATAATTATCAAACCAGGAATCGATGATCAATGCCTTCAACGGCGCATCCGGGTTACCCTTGGGCCGCGGCACATCCCGCACCAGGCGCTCCAGCACCTCGGCAACCCCCTGCCCGGTCTTGGCGCTTACGGCAAGGGCGTCTTTCGCCTGTATGCCGATGATGTCTTCAATTTCCTGCTTGACCCGCTCGGGTTCCGCCGACGGCAGATCGATCTTGTTCAACACCGGGATGACTTCCAGGCCGAGTTCCACCGCGGTGTAGCAATTTGCCACGCTTTGGGCTTCGACGCCCTGGGCCGCATCCACAACCAGCAAAGCGCCCTCGCAGGCCGCCAGGGAGCGCGAAACCTCGTAGGAAAAATCAACGTGCCCGGGTGTATCGATGAAATTCAGGTGATAGGTGTGGCCGTCTGCCGACTTGAAATCCAGGGTGACGCACTGGGCCTTGATCGTAATACCGCGCTCTCTCTCAATATCCATTGAGTCCAGCACTTGTGCCGACATTTCGCGCTCAGTCAAAGCGCCGCACAACTGGATGAAACGGTCAGCCAGCGTCGACTTGCCATGGTCGATATGGGCAATTATGGAAAAATTCCGTATGTAATTCTGATCCATATAATGCTTCAGTTGCGGGTCTGCCTGGTTATCGAGTGCCTTACAATCGAAGGCCATCCGTTGTAAACAACGGATGGCCTCCCTGTTTCCAACCAGTGATTATAACTGACTACTGGTTATCCCTCATCTTTATCGCGTGGTGTGTAGGCAACAAAGCTGGCGGTGCCGTTACGCCACACACGCAAGGCCACAGCACGGTCGGGCTCTACTTTCTTGAGGAGGTCTTCGAAATCGTCCATGCCTCCGACGGGTTGATTGTTGATCATCAGGATCACATCACCCGGCCTGAGGCCGACACGCCACGCATCATCGCTTTCAACCGCGGTTATGACCACACCACCTTCGGGATCTCCTAGTTCGCGCCTGCGGTCGCTGTTGATGTTTTCCACTGCCAGGCCAAGGGCATTGCCTGCGTCCTTCCTGCTGGTGTTTTCAGCCAGTGCCGTTGCGCTGTCGCTATCCAGCGCATCCAGTGTGACCTCGAATGTTTGTTCCTTGCCCTCACGGCTGACCTTCACGATCGCCTTGATACCCGGGGGGTTCGCCCCGACCAACGGTGGTAAATCATTCCAGGTTTCAACCGCCGTGTTATTGAACGTCAGGATCACATCACCGGGCTTGATCCCCGCACGGTCCGCTGCACCATCGGCAGTAACGTCATTGACCAGCGCGCCCACCGGACGGTCCAGTCCAAGGGCTTCGGCCATTTCACGGGTAACGGCGCCGACGATGACGCCCAGTAGCCCGCGTTCAACTTTGCCGGTCTCGCGCAACTGTTTCGCCGTGCTTATCGCCACCTCGACCGGGATTGAAAAAGACAGGCCTATGTAACCGCCACTGGAACTTAAGATCCACGAATTGATACCGATGACTTCACCGTCCATATTCAACAGCGGTCCACCGGAATTGCCGCGGTTGATTGCAACATCCGACTGGATAAAGGGTACGTATTGTTGCGCCCGGTTGGTCCTGCCCTTGGCGCTGACAATTCCGGCGGTCACGCTTTGTTCGAAATTGAAGGGTGAACCGATGGCTGCGACCCACTGCCCGGGCTTGACTGTCTCGGATTCACCCAGTTTCAGAAACGGCAGATCATCATCCGCCTTGATCTTGAGTACCGCAATATCGCTCGACTCGTCCGAACCGATCAACTCGGCTTCAAATTCACGGCGATCGGCCATGCGGACGATAATCTGGTCGGCCTCTGCAACGACGTGATGATTGGTCAATATGTATCCCTGTGGATCATATATGAACCCTGAGCCTGCTCCCATGCGGTCGGGCTCTCCGAACTGGGGGTCATTGGGCACATTGAAGTAACGTCTGAAATATTCGGGTATTTCGGGGTGATTATCGCCCGGACCGCGACGCATCCCGTCATCCTGATCGGATGGCTGCGGGGCGCGGGTGCCGAATTGCGTGACATGGATATTCACAACGGCTGCACCGGTTTTTTCTACCAGTTCCGTAAAATCCGGCAGACCGCTCACTTTCGCCAGGGCGGGCAAGCTCATGAATAGCATTAACAGCACCGCAAACTTCAGTGGCATTTTGAGTTTCATTTCTCTACTCCTGGGTCAAATACAAAAATATCTAAATTAAGAAAGCTCTGATTAATGCCATCCTGGCATTATCAGAGCGCGGCAGCCGAAAAATGTCATTTTCGACTGCCTTGCAAATCAACGGCTTCGCGCCGCTGATTTGGCAACACATCCATGTGTCGCCGGAACCTCAGAATTAATCTGAGGTTCCCAAAAAGTGCTCCGGCTTACCCGGCGTGGTGTTACACATATTGGGGGTGTCTGATGGAAAACAAACGGTCATGCTCAACGAATTGATTACGTTTTCGGCGATTTTTTCGCTCCTGATGAAACGTAAGAAAATCCATGCAGCCATACCACCGGCGGCAAGCGTCGCCATGTCGAGCAACAGCGGGCTCAATTGCAACCACGAGCCTGCGCCATAGCCGGCGTAAGCGCCTGCAAGAACCGCCAAGAGTGGCCAGCCGTAGGCAGCAACTACCAGTTGCATGAATAGCTGTTCCGGGAAAGCAAGGGTCAGCATCTGGCCCGCTTCCACACTGATACCATTTCGCGCCAGTTGCAAAACGACCGGTTTGCGTTGTAACAGTTTTGCAAACAATCCCGCAGCGCAACCCATCCCGCTGTTGCAGGCCGCACAACCTGCTTGTGAACCCATTCGCACCCACAATAGTTCATCACTGCACTTCAATACCTGTACATTCTGTTCGATCATGTTTGGCTTTAATTGGATGCGACTGAACGCGCTATTTCATTCGCGATGGTTTCTACGGTAATTGCCGGCACCTCGCCGATGACCGTGATCTGCAGGGAACCCTCGATCTTGCTGTAAGCGTTGTTGGTGCCCAACCGGCTTTTGCCGGGTTTCAGGCCAGTGTCATCACCTTGCTGCTCAACATAAACCGATACGGCCGCCAGACCATCGCTGTACACCATGTGTTCATAGACCCCATCGGCGCCGGTCCTGTGACTGTGGGAGGCCAACTGAAAGCCCGTTGGCAAACTGGCGGGTTGCCAACGCGGACTCGACTGGGTAACCACGGTCTTTTGCAGGCCGAAGGTTTGCATTTCAACAAAATCCTCGTCCCTGGATTCCGACTCGAGTTCACTCACATTCACCGAAGAGCCAATGGCAAAATCGGTAAACATCAGCTTGGCAATAGGCTGGCGTCCGGTATCAAACAGGACCCATTTCAGCAACAAGCCGGTTTGTTCCTCCAGCCATAAATCATAACCGTAGCGGAAATTGTCTGCGGGTGAAATCGTCACGCGCCGCGCCGTGTGCCCGGCAATCCTGGCTACACCGGAGGTCTCCAGTGTATAACTGCTGTTATTGCCATCGATGATGGTCATAGGCAACTCGGGGAAATAGGCGCTGGCGACGACCTGGTCCTCGACCACTGACGCGGAATCCTGCAGTACACAGCGGACACCCTTCCTGTCGCGGATGACTTCGCGGTGCGGACCACTGACCGAATACAAACGCTCACGCACGCCGGTATCGTCGGTGACGTGCGTGATCCGCATGGATTCAACGGTATCATCATGGACGTAGACAAAAGTCCCCTGGTAAGTCATCTGGCTCATGGCCGTGGTCATGCGTTCCAGCCACTCGCTGGCTTGTTGGGAGTCCGCGGCCAGCGTCACACCGCTGATGCAGATCGAAACCAGGAGCAACACGGTCTTGCAGGGCACGGCGGTCATTTATTTTTTGTTGTTTCAAGTTCAGTGAGAACCTTGGCAGATTCAGACCGGTCATCGCTATCCTCCGCCGTGGGACCCGTCGTGGTGGCGACGATAGGTACAAAGGACACGAAACCCTGTCTGCCTGCGGTTCTGGCCATCTGGTTATGACGCAGCAGATAGGCATTCAGCCGGTTGGTATTGGCCTGCTGTGCAGGTGAATAGGTGACCGCCTGCGATGCGGGTGAAGCAGCCAGGGTATTTGGACTGACAAACGGCTTGTTGACCGGGACGCTGAGCGCCATCCCGGCATCAACCGGCGTTTGCCCTGGTTGCGGCGCGGTGACCATGATGGCCAGCAACGCGACACTGGCCGCGATGGCCAGACCGGAAACCGGTTTCAACCAGCGGGATCGACGCCAGGCGGATACTGTGGGTGTATTTTCAGCATCCAGCGTGGCGCTGAGCCTGACACTGAGACCGGTGACCACCTGTTTGCTGCCGGGTTGCCGGATGCAATCACGAATCAGGTGATACCGTTCCCATTTTTCACACATCGATTCCTCGGTAAACAACCTGCGCGTCAGGAACAAAGCTGCCTCGCGGGAAAGTTCACCATCCATCAGACTGGAGAGATGTTCTAAGGATTCCTTACTCATTTTCAACTACCTGCGCCTGATATCTGTTACAGATATGACTTATTAATACCCACTGTTGGTGTGACCACCAAGCAGGGGTTTAAGTTTCTCATCAATTGCCTCACGGGCCCGGAAGATCCTGGAACGCACCGTGCCGATCGGACATTCCATGGTCAGCGCGATCTCTTCATAGCTCATACCATCCATCTCGCGCAGGATAATGGCAGTGCGTAAATCATCCGGAAGCTTGGCGATGGTCGCGAAAACCGTGTGTTCGATTTCTTCGCGCAGCAATTCATTTTCAGGTGTGCTGTTTTCGCGCAAACGTTCACTTATTGCGTATTGTTCGGCGTCAACCGCGTCAATGTCGCTGCCGGGCGGACGCCGGTTTTTTGCCACGATCCAGTTTTTCGCCGTGTTGATCGCGATACGGTAGAGCCAGGTATAAAAGGCGCTTTCCCCGCGAAACCGTTTGACTGCCCGGTAAGCCTTGATGAATGCCTCCTGGGCTACGTCCTGTGCTTCTGTCGGGTCGGACACATAGCGTGATACCAGGCTTACGATACGGTGCTGATATTTCTGTATCAGCAGATCGAAGGCACGTTTGTCGCCTTTTTGTACCCGCTCTACCAGCAACTGGTCGACATTGGCCTCGCTCACTTCGCCCTGCACTCCGCATGTCTGTTCCGGTCCTCCGCTGTACGGCGTTCGCAGAGGTGCAACCACAGGTGATTTACCTGGATTAATTATTTCAGCCGCCTGGAGCGTTGTCATGCGCCCTTCTCCTTAAAATTGAGCATACCACGAAGTAATTCAATCCCGAGTTACCAATAGATTGCACGCTATGACCCGGGCATTGTCCGGCGGTTCCCGAGATCAGGAAAATTTGTGCCGCGGGCGTGTCATCTCAATCTGCAAAGCAATCTGCTGTATGCATCAGCGTCTGCGCAATGCGATAATCTCAGGTTGAAACATGAGCACTTAATGCGCGGGTGCAAACCTCTCTGGCAAACGCCCGCTCAACACCAAAAAGGCAGAAAATCAAGATGGAATTTCTCAAATCCCTGGGTATTAAAGAATACAACCCCGGCGCCTATCTTGGCGACGGTAACTGGTCAACCACGACTGACGCCGGCATCAAGAATGCCATCAATCCTTCAACCGGCGAGGTCATTGCGAGGGTCCACGCCGCTTCATCTGATGATTATGAAAAACTGATGTCGCGCGCAACCGAGGTATTCAAGGAGTGGCGGCAGGTGCCGGCACCTGAACGTGGCAACGCCATCCGTTTATGTACCGAAGCCCTGCGCAAGCACAAGGATGCCCTGGGCAGCCTGGTGAGTCTCGAGATGGGCAAAATTAAAGCCGAGGGTGACGGTGAAGTTCAGGAAATGATCGATATCGGTGATTTTGCAGTCGGCCAGTCGCGTATGTTGTACGGCTATACGATGCATTCGGAGCGCCCGCTGCACCGCATGTACGAACAGTGGCATCCACTCGGAGTTGTCGGTGTGATCTCGGCATTTAATTTTCCCGTCGCAGTATGGGCATGGAATGCCTTCATCGCCGCCATCTGCGGTAACACCACCGTCTGGAAGCCCGCCCACAGCGGTATTTTGTGCTGTGTGGCCGTGCAGAATATCTGTAATGAAGCCCTGGCAAAGGCAGGCTACCCATCGATCTTTTTGAGCTTCATCGAGCAAGGCCATGACCTGGCGGAACGCTTTGTCAACGACCCGCGCGTCAACCTGATCTCGTTCACCGGTTCGACCAACATCGGCCGGCAGGTCGCTGCCAAGGTGGCCGCCCGCCTCGGCCGGAGCATCCTTGAACTGGGTGGCAATAACGCCATCATCATGGACGAAACCGCCGACCTCAATATGTGCATCCCGGGAATCGTTTTCGGTGCGGTGGGAACCGCCGGCCAGCGTTGCACTTCCACGCGCCGGTTGCTCGTGCACGAGTCTATACTCGACCGCGTCACCGACGCGTTGGTAAAGGCCTACAGGCAGGTGAGGATCGGCGATCCGCTCGATCCGCATACGCTGATGGGTCCGCTGACGGATGAGTCAGCGGTCAAATATTATGCAGCGGCGATCGCCGCGGCGGTCAGCGAGGGCGGCAAGGTTCTCACTGGCGGCAAGCGTCTGGACCGCCCGGGATATTTTGTCGAACCGACCATTATCCTCGCCAGGAACGAATGGAGTATCGTGCAGGATGAGACCTTTGCACCGATTCTCTATGTCATCCCGTTCAAGGATCTGGAACAGGCCATTGAATTGCACAATGACGTGCCCCAAGGCCTGTCATCCGCGATATTTACGCTGAACGTACGTAACGCCGAGCGTTTCCTGTCGGCTGTGGGTTCCGATTGTGGCATCGCGAATGTCAATATCGGCACCTCCGGCGCCGAAGTTGGCGGTGCTTTCGGTGGCGAAAAGGAAACCGGCGGCGGTCGCGAATCGGGTTCGGATTGCTGGAAGGCCTACATGCGCCGCCAGACCAACACCATCAACTGGGGCACAGCCCTGCCCCTTGCGCAGGGTATCAAGTTCGACCTGTAGCTGAGCGCAGGTTGGGAAAACATGCTGACCGTGTATTCGTTAATACGCAGGGCCCTGTTTCTATCCGATCCCGAGACCGCGCATGGCCTGGCGTTGGAGGGCCTGCGCCTGGGATACGAGGTGGGCGCCACCCATCTGCTTGGCAGGTGCCGGAGCCTGCCGGTCACGGTGATGGGTCTGCACTTTCCGAATCCCGTTGGCATGGCCGCGGGCATGGACAAAAACGGCGACTATATCGACGCGCTCGGCAGCCTCGGTTTTGGCTTCATCGAAGTCGGTACGGTTACGCCGCAACCGCAACCCGGCAATCCGAAGCCGCGTATATTTCGGATTGAGAAAGCCAATGCCATGATCAACCGCCTGGGTTTCAACAACAAGGGCGTCGATCA
>JBFZEL010000321.1:0-2570 GCA_041306925.1 Lysobacterales bacterium | reverse complement strand
CCGGGCAGGGCGACGATTGAACCGGACCGGGCGGTCGCGATCCGGCGCGCCATCGCCAACTGCAAACCCGGCGACGTGGTGCTGGTAGCCGGCAAAGGTCACGAGACCTGGCAGGAGATCGGCGGACAAAAAATTCCCTTCAGCGATGAAAACATCATCCTGAATGCACTGGGGGATGCGGCATGATACGGATGAGTCTCAAACAGGCTGCAGAACTGCTGAAATGCGCGCCGGCGCGGGACGACGTCAGCTTTAAGGGCATCACCTCCGACAGCCGGCAGATCATTCCCGGCATGCTGTTTGCAGCCTTGCCTGGCCACGCCGTCGATGGCCACGATTACATTCAACAGGCCGTGGAACGCGGCGCGGTCGCGGCCCTGGTGAGCCGTGATGTAAGCCTGGACCTGCCGGTATTGCAGGTCAGCGATGTGCTGGCGGCGCTGGGTGTGCTGGCCGGCTTCTGGCGTGGCCAGTGCAGCGCGAAAGTCGTGGGCATCACCGGCAGCAATGGTAAAACCACGGTCAAGGAAATGATCGCCAGTATCCTCCGGCAGGCAGGCTCCGTGCTGGCGACCCGCGGTAATTACAATAATGAACTGGGTTTGCCCCTGACCATTTTCCAGTTAAAGAAATCGCACGATTACGCGGTGTTCGAAATGGGCGCCAGCAAGCCGGGCGACATCGCTTACCTCGCCGCTATTGCGCGGCCCGGGGTGGGCGTCATAACCAACATCGGCCCCGCGCATCTGCAGGGCTTCAAGAGCATGCAAGGCGTCGCCCTTGCCAAGGGCGAGATGTTTGCCGCGCTGCCCCCGGGCGGCGCGGCAATCATCAACGCCGCCGAACCCTGGGTCGATCTGTGGCTCGGGATCAACAAGGCTGGCAGGATCATCTATTTCAACGGTGCCGGCGAGAACCACGTGCAGGCACTGCAGCTTGAAGACAAGGTCGTGGTCAGCACGCCGGTCGGGGAGTTTTCGCTGCAGTTGCCGCTGCCCGGACAGCACAACCTGACCAACGCACTGGCCGCAACCGCCGCCTGCCTGGCCCTCGACATACCGCTCGAGCTTATCAGGAGTGGATTGGAAACGGTCCGGCCGGTACCGGGTCGCCTCAGCCTCAAACGCGCCAGCAGGGGCTGGACCGTGATCGATGACACCTACAATGCCAACCCGGCGTCGCTCTACGCAGCCCTGCAGGTACTCGCCAGCCAGAGCGGCGAACCGTGGCTGGTCATGGGTGATATGAAGGAACTGGGTGGCGACAGCCGCAAGCTGCACGCTGAACTGGGCGACGCGGCGTGTTCGCTCGGGGTCAAGCGCCTGTTCGCGTTGGGCGAGGCCAGCGCGGCAGCGGTCGATGCGTTCGGTGACGGCGCCGTGCATTTCAGCAGCAGGGACCAGCTGATCGCCGCGCTGCGGGCCGAGCTGAGACCCGGCGTTACCTGCCTGGTCAAGGGTTCGCGTTCGATGGGGATGGAGCACGTCGTCGCGGCCATCGCCAATGGACCGGAGCCAGGCGAGGTGAACGGCTGATGTTGCTGGAACTGTTTACATGGCTGGCCGTCCTCAACCCGGATTTCAACGTCTTTGTCTACATCACCCTGCGCGCGATCCTCGGCGCACTGACCGCGCTGGCGATCTCGCTGCTGCTGGGCCCGTCCTTTATCCGCAGGCTGGTCAGGAAACAGGTCGGTCAGCCGATCCGGAAACTGGGTCCGGAGTCGCATTTCTCAAAAGCCGGCACCCCGACCATGGGCGGCGCGCTGATCCTGTTTTCCATCGTTGTCGCCACGCTGCTGTGGGCTGACCTCGGCAACCGCTACGTCTGGACGGTATTGCTGGTGACCCTGTCATTCGGTGTGATCGGCTGGGTCGATGACTACCGGAAACTGGTCCTGCAGGATTCCGCCGGCCTGGCGGCGCGCTGGAAGTACCTGTTTCAGTCGATCATCGGCCTGACCGCAGCGATCTACCTGTATTCAACCGTGCAGTCGCCGGTGGAGACCGGCCTGATCGTGCCGTTTTTCAAGAATGTCGTTATCCCGCTTGGCGTAGGTTACGTATTTGTCACCTACTTTTTCATCGTCGGCTATTCAAACGCGGTCAACCTGACCGACGGGCTCGACGGGCTGGCGATCATGCCGGCCGTGTTCCTGGCCGTGGCGCTGGGTATTTTCGCCTACGTGACCGGCCACTCGGTATTTTCCCAGTACCTGGCCATACCCTATATCGCCGGCGCCGGCGAGCTGACCGTTTTTTGCGGTGCACTGGCGGGTGCGGGGCTCGGTTTCCTGTGGTTCAACACCTATCCCGCGCAGGTGTTCATGGGTGACATCGGCGCGCTCGCCATGGGTGCGGCGCTCGGCCTCATCGCGGTCATCGTGCGCCAGGAACTGGTATTCACGCTGATGGCGGGCGTGTTTGTCATGGAGACGCTGTCGGTCATTTTGCAGGTGGCCTCGTTCAAGCTCACCGGCCGCCGCATCTTCCGCATGGCGCCGATCCATCATCACTTTGAATTGAAAGGCTGGCCCGAACCCCGCGTGATCGTGCGTTTCTGGATCATTT
>JBFZEL010000320.1:0-2515 GCA_041306925.1 Lysobacterales bacterium | reverse complement strand
CCGGGCATACCTGCTACTGGCTTCACCCCTGCGGTTCCTCCAACCTACGGCCCCGATCCTGCCGACGTTCTGATTTTAAAACTCGAAATTGTGCAGGGGCAAAACAAGATTACGGCGCCTTTCGTCTTTGCAGGAGACAACGTTCAGGTTCCAATCTATGTGACCTGGGGCCCGGCGGTAGCCAATCGGGGAACCCTAAATGGCGTGGAATTCACGGATTTCAAACAGCTGATAAATAAGGTTATTTCCACTATCGAAAAAAAGGACCCCATCGATTTAAGACTCTACGGTGACTGGTCTACGGCGGCAATTCCACTTGTTCAGCTTATCAACAAATCGCCTCTGGAACGAACCGAACAGATATTTCCGGGGAGCATGCCTGGCAGCATCGAAATATTTGTACCAACAGTAGGGTTTATTGTGGTGAGTACCCCGGCCTTGATCGCACTCGCCGCACTCGTCCTGGCGATTGGCAGTCTCATTCTGCTGGCTGGGGCGTCCGCCTTCCTGGTTTGCCTGGGGATTGCTGTGGTTCTAGCGGTTGCCAATGGCTACGTAAACATCGAAGCCTCGCAAACGACCACGACCGATAGTCAAGGTAACCCGACCAACGAAACCAGAATAGTGCTGAGTCAGCAGAGCTGACCGCTTTCCGCTACGCACCATGCGTCGGATGAGCTTGGTCGATAGAGCCGCACCCACCAATCGTTAAGGAGGACTCACATGCCCAGTTCACCCCACACCAGATTGGCGACGCTAAAGTCACTCGACAACCTACCCAAGCGGCTTAACGCGGTTAATCTGGCCGCATTGACGCGTGCACGACAATTCCGCATTCAGACGGTCCTTGATCCAGCTAAACTTGCTGGAGCAAAAAAGAAGGCCATGGACACCGTAATAAAAGCCAAAGCTAAAGCAGCCGCCCGGCGGCCGGCTGCTTTGGCACAAACCGTGAATCAGCAACTCAAGGCCATGTCCGAGGCCAAAAAGCGTATTATGCAATCATTGCAGGACGGTTCCCGCCGCACGCCAGCAGAGGTTATGGAATCATTCCTGAACCGTGCTCGACTTAAATCGCGCAAGCTTTCCCGTGGTGAGATGGCGTCGCTGTTGATCCGCAGCCCCCACAAGGACGTCGCCAGCTTCACTGACGAACTTGCCAAAGTAATGGGGATGCGCTCCGTCGGCGATTTGGCTGCGCTCAATATCCAGTCGCGACAACTATTGCCCATGCGCGATAGTATGGGTGCGGTGTATTCGGTACGTCTGGCGATCAAACGCAGCAGCGTGTTTACGGAAATCCATAACTTCGCGTGGGCCCTGCGCAAGTCCAAACGCTTCACGTCGGTCAGGCCGGATGGCTCGCGCAAAATGGTGTTTGCGGTGGCGTTGACCCATGCACAACGTGCCGAGCGGGTGTTTGCTTGGCCCTTAGTGCTTACTCGCGCGCTCGAAGCCCACGAGCTTACGCCGCAGCCAAACGGACGCGCACTAGGTGAAGGGATTGTCATTGCTCACCCGGATACCGGGTGGGCACCTCACCCGCAATACAACCAGCAGCGCATCGATGTTGCTCAGAGTTTCAACGCCGGAACTGGAAATGTCGGGGGCCAGGCAGCCCGCCATTCGCACCGTCTCGCCGATGCCGACATCCCGAACATAACACACGGCACGGCGACGGGCGCCGTGATTGTCGGCGGCAACGGCACTGGAGATGGAAGTTCTGAGATTGCCGAGAACGATCTTACATTCGCGGCAAACCTGCTTGGAGGCCGTGATTATGGGTCAAGCAAACGTATTGTTGATGGCAACGGCACACTTACTGGCGTTGCTCCGCGGGCTACGGTGCGACCGATCAAGTTCATTGACGACACACAGGCAGACATCGACCGCACCGGTCTGAACGGTATCGGCGTTGTCCGTATTGCGGATGAGGATCTTATCACTTCGATCAACTACGCTCGTACTTCTGGCGCACATGTCGTCAGCCTCAGTATCGGCGGCCTTATGCACGATGCCGTCCGCGAGGCGATTGACCTTGCGGTCGAAAACAACCTGATCATCGTGGCGGCTGCCGGCCAGACCTACACCATGGAGGGGTTTAACACCATAAGTCAGGCTGCGGCCGGTTTAGGGCTTCCGGTAGCAGACACGGTTGTTTTGCCAGCCACTTATGCAAATGTGATCGCGGTCGCAGGTTGTTCGCCGGATGGACGCCCATGGGACGAGAGCTTGCGGGGCCCAAACGTTGACATTACTGCGCCAGCGGATGGTTTGTGGGTCGCCGAATTCGACACCAAGAAGGCCGACCCAAGCGGGAGTCGCTTGCCGTTGCTTGAGGCGGCGTCTGGCACTTCCTTCGCTGCCGCATTCATGGCCGGTGTTGCCGCGCTGTGGCTCGCGCACTGGGGGCGAAATCAACTATTGGCGCGGTATCGGGGAACCCCGCTCGCCTGGGTTTTCAGGCACCAGCTACAGCGGACGGCAAACGCAGCGCATGCAAATGAATGGGATC
>JBFZEL010000319.1:0-2690 GCA_041306925.1 Lysobacterales bacterium | reverse complement strand
CATTGACGGTCTTGATCGACATCATCGGACCCTCGAACGTGGACATACCGTAAAAACTCAGCGCCACGATCATGAATTTCAGCACCGGGTCGGTACGCAATTTGTGCCAGGCGCCCGACAGGGTCATGATGCCGTTGATCATACCGCCCCAACTGGGCGCCAGCCGGATCAGTGAAAACACCAGGCCCAGCGACTGTATCCAGTTTGGCAAGGCGGTATAGTGAAGATGGTGCGGGCCTGCCCACATGTAAATGGCGATCAACGCCCAGAAATGCACGATCGAAAGCCGGTAGGAATAGACCGGTCCTTCCGCTTGCTTGGGTACAAAGTAGTACATCATGCCGAGAAAGCCGGCGGTCAGGAAGAAACCCACGGCATTGTGGCCGTACCACCATTGCACCATCGCATCGACGGCCCCTGTATAGATCGGGTAAGACTTGTCGACCGCGACCGGGAATGACAGGTTGTTAACGATGTGCAGCACTGCGATCGTCAGGATAAAGGCGCCGTAAAACCAGTTGGCCACGTAGATGTGACTGACCCGGCGCTTGGCGATCGTGCCAAAAAACAGCACGGCGTACGCGACCCAGACCAGCGTGATCAGGATATCGATCGGCCATTCGAGTTCGGCGTACTCCTTGCCCTGGGTCCAGCCCAGCGGAAGCGTTACAGCCGCCGCAACGATGATGGCCTGCCAACCCCAGAACACAAGGCTGGCGAGACTGTCGGAGATCAGGCGCACGTGGCAGGTTCTCTGTACGACATACAAAGAAGTGCCTATCAGGCCGCTGCCACCGAAGGCGAAAATAACCGCGTTGGTATGCAATGGACGCAAACGCCCATAGGTCAACCAGGGTATGTCGAAATTCAATATGGGCAGCCACAACTGCGCGGCAATAATGACACCCACCAGCATCCCCACAATACCCCAGAGAATCGTCGCCACGACGAATTGTCTGACAACCTTATCGTTGTAAGTCATGATTGAAGACTTCCCTCATCTTTTAAGAACAAAGTGACAACCCAGCCTGGGTTACCACCGCTGATGTTTCCTCGAGTCGCACCGGAAACCTCATGCCAAACGCGTTGACCGGGTTAACTGGTCACCGAAGCCTGGTTCCGGAATTACCGCACAGGTCCTGCCGAAGCCACACGCTCAGACGCCGGAAATCGCCTGCATCCTGTTGCTGAAAGGACATGATGACAAGGTTGCCCTTCGTGTCGCCATTAACAATACGTAAAACAGCAAGATGACGGGTACACCATTGTTGACCGTTCAGAATACCCGCGTCCAAACACCCACGAACCGATTCTAACCGTACCCGGCCATCGGCAAAAATGACCGAGGTCAATTTTTCATTATTTGTTTTATTGAAACCTAATATAGGGCCAAGCCAGCCTGCCGTGAAAGCCGCAACCGACAAAACCGTCAGGATGACCGGATGGGGGCTTATCAGCGCCGCGCTGACAACCAGGAGATAAAGCAGACCAACGGGAAGGAAAAGGTCCGTCCTGCTCGCCACTGTCAGTCTCAGGGGTCGGTTAACGGACATGGGTCAGGGTTTCAATCAATTCGAGCATGGCCGGGTCTGCAGGTAAATTCCTGCCGGAAACCCAGTCGAACAGTACGTCGTCTTCCTGGCCCAACAGCGACTCAAGCCCCGGCCAGGCGCCGGCCAGCAGCAGTTCGGCCTGGCGCAGGAAAAATGCTTCGAAAAGCACGTCGAGTTCCTTCATGCCGCGCCGGCTTTGCCAGCGTAACTTCTTCAACCTTGCATGACCGTCCGGCATGGGCGCGTAAAGTCTCAGGCCCCGTTTCTTGCCAGCAGCATCTTCTTGGTCTCGGCGATGGCTTTGGCCGGGTTCAGGCCCTTGGGGCAGGTTGATGTGCAGTTCATGATGGTGTGGCAGCGGTAAAGACGGAATGGATCGTCCAGCGCATCGAGACGCGCGCCGGTGTCTTCGTCACGGCTGTCCACCAGCCACCGGTACGCCTGCAACAGGATCGCAGGACCCAGGTAGCGGTCACCATTCCACCAGTAACTTGGACAGGATGTGGAGCAGCACGCGCACAAAATACATTCGTACAGACCATCGAGTTTTTCACGCTCGGTCTGGGACTGTAATCTTTCCTGGTCCGGCAACGGCACGCTCTGGGTCCGGATCCACGGTTTGATGCTGGCGTATTGCGCATAAAAATGGCTCATATCCGGCACCAGGTCCTTGACAACCTGCAGGTGCGGCAAGGGATTGATCCTGACATCACCTTTGATCGAACTGATCGGCTTGGTGCAGGCCAGCGTATTGGTGCCGTCGATATTCATGGCGCAGGAACCACAAATCCCTTCCCGGCACGAGCGGCGGAATGTCAGTGAAGGATCAATTTCGTTTTTGATCTTGAGGATGGCGTCCAGCACCATCGGACCGCAATGGTCGAGGTCGACCTCGTAACTGTCGATGCGTGGATTTTCCGCCGTGTCAGGGTTCCAGCGGTAAACATGAAAGGTGCGCACCTTGGTCGCACCCGCGGGCGCGGCAAATTTCTGTCCTTTTTGCGGACGGGATTGAGGCGCCAATCTTAATTCGAGCATGGGATTTTCCTTTTCTCCCGCCGGTCAATAAACACGTGGCTTGGGTGGTACGGCAGCGACGTCGCTGGTCAGCGTGTACAGATGCACGGGGCGATAATC
>JBFZEL010000318.1:0-9083 GCA_041306925.1 Lysobacterales bacterium | reverse complement strand
CGGTAACGTCGCGGGCCAGCAGGATACGGCGGATGACTGGATGCAGCGACCCGGGCAGTGTGTCTGGTACGGATCCGCTTTGCCGCTGCCTGACCTTACGGTTGGCAAACAACGTGGGCTTCCCAAAGCATAATTCTAAGCATGCGGGTCAAACATAGGCAATGCCGATGATTTCGTAACTCAGATCGCCGCCGGGCGCCTTGACAAGAATCTCGTCGCCCTGCTGCTTGCCGATCATCGCCCGGGCGATGGGAGAGGTGACCGCGATGCGGAACTCCTTGATGTCGGCCTCGAGATCACCCACGATCTGGTAGGTTATTTCGCTGTCCTTGTCGGTGTCATAGAGGGTCACGGTGGCGCCGAAAACAACTTTTCCACCCGGATTCAGCTTGGTGATATCGATGACCTGCGCGTGCGAAAGCTCGGAATCCAAAAGGCGAATGCGGCCCTCGGTAAAACTCTGCTGTTCCCTGGCTGCGTGGTATTCCGCATTTTCCTTCAAATCACCGTGCGCCCTGGCTTCGGCAATCGCGGCGATGATTTGCGGTCTTACGACTTTTTTCAGATGGGCTGCCTCGGCCCGCAATCGTTCTGCACCTTTGAGTGTCAACGGCGTTCTGTTCATAAAAACTTCCCTGCGGATACCTACTTCACGCCTTTGTGCGCCCGGTGCAACTCCTGGAGCGTACGCACCTCCGGATTAAATTCGTGGTCGATGGCCTGTAACGTGGCCCAACCGCGGGCAATGGTCGTCGTGTAGCTTACCTTGTATTGCAATGCTTCCCGGCGGATCGAATAGGAATCCGCGATCGCCTGGGCGCCCTCGGTCGTGTTGACGATAAACTCGATCTCGCCGTTCTTGATGGCGTCGACGATGTGCGGACGGCCTTCATCGACCTTGTTGATAGGTTCACACAAAAAACCATGTTCACGCAAATATTTTGCCGTACCGCGTGTTGCGAGCAGCGAATAACCACGCTCGACCAGTTCCTCCGCGATCGGCAGCAGGGGTTCCTTGTCCGCGTCCCTGACACTCAGAAATGCCTGGCCCGGTCGCGGTATGCCGTACTTGGCGGCCTTCATCGCGCGTGCGCAGGCTTCGCCGAAACTCCGCCCCACGCCCATGACCTCCCCGGTCGAGCGCATTTCGGGACCCAGTATCGGATCGACGCCGGGGAATTTCAGGAATGGCAAAATGGCCTCTTTTACTGAATAGAATTCAGGTATGATTTCTTCTGTAATGCCCTGTTCTTTAAGTGTCTTACCTGCCATACACAGGGCGGCGATCGCAGCCAGCGGCCTGCCCGTGGCCTTGGATACGAAGGGTACGGTGCGCGAGGCGCGCGGGTTGACTTCGAGGATATAGATCTCGTCACGGCGCAGCGCGAACTGGGCATTCATCAGACCCACCACACCCAGCTCGAGACCCATGACCTTCATCTGCCGGCGCATTTCATCCTGGATGGCAGCGGACAGGCTGTGCGGCGGGATGGAACAGGCCGAGTCGCCGGAGTGCACGCCGGCCTGCTCGATATGCTCCATGATGCCGCCGATCAGGACGTCCGTGCCGTCACAGATGGCATCGATGTCCACCTCGATGGCGTGATCGAGAAAACGGTCCAGCAGCACGGGGGAATCATTCGAGACCTTGACCGCGTTCTGCATGTAACGGCGCAGTTCCTTCTCGCCGTGGACCACGTCCATGGCGCGCCCGCCGAGCACGTAGGAGGGTCTGACCACCAGTGGATAACCGATTTCCCTGGCCAGTTCCACCGCCTGCTCAACGCTGGTTGCAGTGCGATTGGGCGGCTGACGCAGACCCAGTTTTATCAGCATCTGCTGAAAACGCTTGCGGTCCTCGGCCAGGTCGATCGAGTCGGGTGAGGTACCGATGATCGGCACTCCGGCGGCGGCGAGTGGACGGGCCAGGTTGAGCGGCGTCTGGCCGCCGTATTGAACGATGACGCCCTTGGGGTTTTCGCGGTGGACGATCTCCAGCACGTCCTCCAGCGTCAGCGGTTCGAAATAGAGCCGGTCGGAGGTGTCGTAATCGGTCGAGACCGTCTCCGGATTGCAGTTGACCATGATGGTTTCATAACCGGCGTCGCGCAGGGCCAGCGCCGCGTGTACGCAACAGTAATCAAATTCGATACCCTGGCCGATACGGTTCGGTCCGCCGCCCAGCACCATGATTTTTTCATTGTCCGTCGGCCAGGCTTCGCACTCCTCCTCGTAGGTGGAATACAGGTAAGCCGTGCTGGTAGCAAATTCAGCGGCGCAGGTATCGACACGCTTGTATACCGGCCGCACACCCAGGCGCTGGCGATGCTCACGCAAGCGCTGTTCCGTGACCCCCACCAAAGAAGCCAGCCTGGCATCGGCAAAGCCTTTCTGCTTGAGCGCGAACAGGCGTGTCTTGTCGAGCATGCCCAGCCCGTCCCGCGCCACTTCCGCCTCGGTGCTGATCAGGTCTTCGATCTGCGCCAGGAACCACGGATCGATCCTCGTCAGGCCGTGTATTTTTTCTGCGCTCCAACCTTCCCTGAAGGCATCGGCGACATAATACAGACGCTCGGCGCCCGCTTCGCGCAACTCGCGTTTCAGCTCGGCAGCGCGTTCCTCGGGGTCGTCGCTCTGCAAAACCGGGTTAAACCCGTCACGGCCGGTCTCGAGGCTGCGCAGGGCCTTTTGCAGGGACTCCTGGAAGGTGCGGCCGATGGCCATCGCCTCCCCGACCGATTTCATTTGCGTGGTCAGGCGGTCATTGGCGGCGGGATACTTTTCAAAGGCAAACCGCGGGATCTTGGTCACCACGTAGTCGATGGCCGGTTCAAACGAGGCCGGGGTTGCGCCGCCGGTAATTTCGTTGCGCAACTCATCGAGTGTAAAGCCGACCGCCAGCTTGGCGGCCACCTTGGCGATCGGAAAACCGGTGGCCTTGGAGGCCAGCGCCGAGGAGCGCGAAACCCGCGGGTTCATTTCGATGACGATGACCTTGCCGTTTTCCGGGTTGACCGCGAACTGCACGTTGGAACCGCCGGTATCGACGCCGATCTTGCGCAGCACCGCGATCGACGCGTCGCGCATGAACTGGTATTCCTTGTCGGTCAGGGTCAGCGCCGGCGCCACCGTGA
This sequence comes from Lysobacterales bacterium, assembly GCA_041306925.1. Classification (GTDB taxonomy): domain Bacteria; phylum Pseudomonadota; class Gammaproteobacteria; order Xanthomonadales; family SZUA-36; genus SZUA-36. Next base: position 5,949 of record JBFZEL010000318.1, on the reverse strand, counting down.
TCGAATCGCCGGTGTGGATGCCCATAGGGTCGAGGTTTTCAATCGAGCAGACGATGATGCAGTTATCCTGGTGATCGCGCACCACCTCCATTTCGTATTCTTTCCAGCCCAGCACCGATACCTCGAGCAGCACTTCGGTGGTCGGTGACTGATCGAGACCGCGTTTGACGATTTCGATAAATTCTTCGCGGTTATAGGCGATACCGCCACCCGATCCACCCATCGTAAACGAGGGCCGGATGATGGTCGGAAAGCCGATCCGCTCGAGGCTATCGAGCGCGTCATCGAGATTGTGCGCCAGCTCCGCACGCGGCGTTTCCAGCCCGATTTCCGCCATCGCCTTGCGGAACAGGTCGCGGTCCTCGGCCATGTCGATGGCTTTACGCGAGGCGCCGATCATTTCCACGCCGTACTTTTCGAGCACGCCCTTGCGCACCAGGTCGAGTGAGCAATTCAGCGCCGTCTGGCCACCCATGGTCGGCAGCAGTGCGTCGGGGCGTTCCTTCTCGATGATCCTCGCCACGGTCCGCCATTCGACCGGTTCGATATAGATCGCATCCGCCATCTCCGGATCGGTCATGATGGTCGCCGGGTTGGAATTCACCAGCACCACCCGGTAGCCTTCTTCACGCAGGGCCTTGCAGGCCTGGGCACCGGAATAATCGAACTCACAGGCCTGGCCAATCACGATCGGACCCGCGCCGATGATCAAAATGGTTTTAATGTCGGTTCTTTTTGGCATGCATCAGCAACTTTCGATGTTCATCAGGCGCATGAAACGGTCGAACAAAGGTGCGACGTCATGCGGACCGGGACTGGCCTCCGGGTGGCCCTGGAAACCGAAGGCGCGCCCGTTGTTCATTTCAATACCCTGCAGACTGCCGTCAAACAGGGAACGGTGGGTGGCCCTGACGTGACCCGGCAGACTTTCTTCGTCGAGGGCAAAACCGTGGTTCTGGCTGGTGATCATGACCTTTCCGCTATCGAGGTCCTGGACCGGGTGATTGGCGCCGTGATGACCGAACTTCATCTTGACCGTGGCGGCGCCGGCGGCAAGGCCGAGCAACTGCACACCGAGGCAGATACCGAACACCGGGATATCGGCATGCAGCAGTTCGCGGATGGCTGCGATGGCGTAATCGCAGGGTTCGGGGTCGCCCGGACCATTGGACAGGAACACGCCATCGGGTTGCATGCCGAGTACGTCGCTGGCGGGTGTCGTGGCTGGCACCACGGTGACCCGGCAGCCACGGTCGCTCAACATGCGCAGGATATTGCGCTTGATGCCAAAATCATAGGCCACGACGTGACGTTGCGGCAGCGTGACTTTCCAGTCGTTTGAACCGAGATCATGGCTGCCCTGTGTCCACTCGTAGGCAGCGCGGGTGGTCACGACCCGTGCGAGGTCCTGGCCCTGCATGCCGGGGAAGTCCCGGGCATTTTTCAGGGCGATCGCCTGGTCGGGCCGTTCACCGGCAACGATACAACCGCCCTGGGCGCCTTTTTCCCGCAGGAGCCGGGTCAGGCGGCGGGTATCGATACCCGCGATGGCGACGATCCCGTGCCGGCCCAGGTAATGCTGCAGTGTCTCCCGGCTACGCCAACTGCTCATCAGCAGCGAAGCATCGCGGATGATCAGGCCGGCCGCCATCGGTCGCGCGGATTCCTCATCGACCGGGTTGCAGCCGGTGTTGCCGATGTGGGGAAATGTCAGGGTAACGATCTGTTTCGCGTAGGATGGGTCTGTCAGTATTTCCTGGTAACCGGTCATCGCGGTATTGAATACCACTTCACCTGTCGTAACACCTTTTGCACCGATACTCTGACCGTAAAACAATGTCCCGTCTTCGAGTGCCAGCAAAGCCTGCTGTGTCAATTGCCTGTCTCCGGATATGCAAAACGGGAATGCCGTTGCCAGCGATTCCCGCTTAGATGTTATGGGTGAATACAGCGTATTCCGAAAATCGTGGTTCGAAGCCGCATATGTCTCTCTAAGCGACAGGATTTTACTGGAACGGATTACACCTGTCTAACAAATTCCCCGGACACTAGCGCAAGCCGAGCAAATCGCCGCCGGAGTAGTAGCCGGGTGGCTGCCTGACCAGCCATGCGGCGGCTTTGAGCGCACCCCTGGCAAATACATCCCGGTCGAGCGCCTTGTGGGTAATTTCCAGCACTTCGTCGGGCAGCGTAAAACGCACGCTGTGTTCACCGACGACCTCGCCTTCGCGCACACTGGCAAAAACCGGTTCAAAGCCGTCCTTGTTACCCGCACCGACGGCTCGCAGCGCATGACTTTCCTGCACAGCCGCAGCCAGGGCCAACGCGGTACCTGACGGCGCATCCAGCTTGTGCCGGTGGTGGATATCCGTGACGGTGACAGCCGCAGCCGGGTCCATGGCAAGGGCCGCCTGCCGCACCAGCGCTGTCATCAACGCCACCCCGCGGCTCAAATTGGGCGCCCACAACAGCGGTATTTCCCGGGCTGCGTTTTGCAGCGCGCGAATATCCGCAGCGGTCAAGCCGGTGGTGCCGCTGAGCAGGGCGACGCCGTGGCGGGCACACCACTGCGCGGCCGCGCGGGTACCGCCAGGCAGGGTAAAATCGATCAACAGTTCAGCTTTGGCATCGAGCTCCGCCAGCGATGCATACCAGTCAACCCCGAGGTCATCGGCGGGCCGGTTTCTGGACACCAGCGCAATCAGTTCAAATCCTTCAAAATCCGGCAGCTGGGCCAGCACCCTGCGGGCCATGCGGCCGGCCCCGTGAACGACAATCCGGGTCAAGAGGTCATCCGCTCAAAAAACTCCCGCACGCCATCGAGCCACGAACTGGATTTTGGATTGTGATCGGTCTTGCTGGTCGCGTAGGAATCCTGAAACGTCTTCAACAGTTCTTTTTGCTGCTTCGAAAGCTTGACGGGTGTTTCCACCACCACCTTGCACATCAGGTCACCCTGGCGGTTGCTGCGCACCGATTTGACCCCTTTGCCCTTCAGGCGAAACATACGCCCGGTCTGGGTCTCTTCCGGTATCTTCAGTTTGACCTGGCCATTGAGCGTGGGTATTTCCAGCTCACCGCCGATGGCGGCGGTGGTGAAATGAATGGGTATTTCACAGTAAAGGTCATCGCCGTCGCGCTCGAACAAACGGTGTGGACGAACCCTGACCTCGACATACAGGTCACCCGCCTGGGCGCCCGCCATACCGGCCTCGCCCTCGCCTGCCAGGCGGATCCGGTCACCGGTATCCACGCCCGCCGGTATCTTGACCGACAGGGTCTTGGTCTCGCGGACCCGGCCCTGGCCATGACAAGTCGCGCACGGGTTCCTGATCACCTGCCCCATACCCCTGCAGGCCGGGCAGGTTTGCTGGACCGAGAAAATCCCCTGCTGCATGCGTACCTGGCCGATACCGCCGCAAGTGGTGCAAGTGCTTTTTGCACCGTCCTCGGAGCCACTGCCGCTGCAGGTCTTACACTCTCCGAGGGTCGGTATGCGTATTTCCCGGGTAATGCCGGTGACGGCTTCCTCGAGGTCGAGTTCCAGCGCAAAACGCAGGTCGGAACCACGTTGCTGCTGCGCGCTGCCACGACCGCTCCTGCCACCAAAGATATCGCCAAAGATATCCCCGAATATATCACCAACGTCACCACCAAAACCCGCCGGTCCCCGGGCACCCGGTCCGGTCGCGGCGTGGCCGAACCGGTCATAGGCTGACCGTTTCTTCGGATCCTTGAGAACTTCGTAGGCTTCCTGCGTCTCTTTGAAATGCTCCTGTGCGCTGGCGTCATCCGGATTGCGGTCCGGGTGGTATTTCATCGCCAGTTTGCGGTAAGCCTTTTTGAGTTCAGCTTCGTCGACGTCGCGCTGAACACCGAGCACTTCATAGTAATCACGTTTTGCCATATATCCAGGAATCTTGTTAGCTGTAATTTTTACCTTCCACTGATCTGTGGTCGAACCTGCAGCAATTCAAGCGCGGTCAATCTCAGCATGGTCTGCGCAAAGACATTTTCCAGCTTGTTCCCCGCCACCTGGCAGGTCCTGCAAACCGGTCGCAGTGCTCAAGCGTAATTCACCAGGCCGAGCCCGGCACGGCTGGCGTGGGCGAGTGCTGTCGAGATATCGCTGATCAGATCAGGCGTGTGCTCTATCCCCACCGAGAGCCGCAACAGCGTGGCTGTAATACCCGCCCCGAGTTGCGCCTCCGTGGTCATGGCCGCGTGCGTCATGCTGGCCGGATGGCAAACGAGACTTTCCACGCCACCCAGCGATTCGGCCAGGGTAAACAGGGATGAACCGCCCAGGAAAGCCCGCACTTCGTTCTCTCCGCCATGTAACTCGAAACTGATAATCCCGCCGAAGCCGGATTGTTGCGCCCTTGCCAGCGAGTGATCGGGATGGCTGCTCAAACCCGGGTAATGCACCCGGCTGACCGCAGCATGCGCAGTCAGCACCCGCACGATGGCCTGCGCATTTTCCTCGTGACAGCGCAGCCTGGCATGCAGGGTGCGCAGACCGCGCATGGTCTGGCTGCAGTCCCATGGCGAGGCGGTTGAACCGACACAGTTGGCCCACCAGGCCAGTTCTTCCAGCAACGCCGGTGTCCTGGCCACGACTGCCCCGCCAACGACATCACTGTGTCCATTGATGTACTTGGTGGTCGAGTGCACGACGATATCGGCGCCAAGCGCGAGCGGTTGCTGCAGAAGCGGTGTCAGGAACGTGTTATCCACCACCAGCAATGCCCCGCACTCACGGGCAATGGTCGTCATGGCGCGGATGTCCGTTATGCGCAGCAGCGGGTTGCTCGGCGTCTCCACCCATATGATCTTCGGACGGTGGGCCAGGCAGGCGCTGCGCACCGCATCGGTGTCGGTGAAATCGACAAACCGGGTTTTGCAACGGCCGCTTGCCGACAGGGAAGAAAAAGCCCGGTAACAGCCACCGTAACAATTGTGCGGGGCGATAATGGTGTCCTCGGCTTTGAGCAGATACGTCACCAGCACCACGGCGGACATACCGGTATTGGTCACCACCGCGCCGTGGCCGCCTTCAAGCCGCGCGATCGCGCTGGCCAGCACGTCCCGGGTCGGGTTGCCGCTGCGCGAGTAATCGTACTCACGCTTGCCGCCGAGGCCGTCGAAGCTGAAGTTGGATGACAGGTAAACCGGCGGCATCACCGAACCGAACTGCGCGTCAGTATCAATGCCTGCCCGGACTGTCTTGGTGATTTTCTGGTATTTCATGCTGGCCGCCCTGTTCCCGTATTGAGGTTAAGTACAAACCTCATTGGAAACTCCGGCGCTGCCCTGGGTTGGGAACCGGCCCATCACATGTCTAGCCTGTGCTGCCTGCTCGCTCATTTTCCGGTGGTCCTGAAGGCCTCCGCAGGAGTTAGCACCTATTACGGGGTGGTTAATCCCGAAGGTTGCCCCGGCGTCAAAGGGCCTGTCCCTCAGCCGGTCTCAATGAGTGTCGGGCCAGTCTAGCCGATCTGCAGGTGTTGTCAAGGATTTCAAAAATTCAGTGGCTTGCGTGCAATGTCATAGGCGTGCATATCTTCGGTATATGAACTCCGGCAGGTTCTTGGCGGCGTTTCGAACTGTCCGGCAACCGAAACTTGATGCAAGTCCAGGACTGAACGGCATGCGGAAAACCGGTCAAGCCGGATGAGTAATTTGATGCAATGCAATTGCAGGATTTATTTGTTGTGCTAAACTCAGCTTGAGTTCCGTGTATTTTTACCGTTTCGTTGGGGTCAACGATCGGGTACACACGGGTTTGGCTGAGCCTGGCGCGGTGTTGGCTCATCCAGTGCAGAAGACTTCATGCCAATGATGGCAATCTGCTTGTTTCCAGTATCTATCATGGAGGCAATCGGTACACGATAGGGATAACGCTTGTCAGACTGCAGACCGTAAATTTTTTTCGGGATGCTGAACCAT
>JBFZEL010000317.1:0-2650 GCA_041306925.1 Lysobacterales bacterium | reverse complement strand
AATTGCCAAGGCATTATGTTGCCCGGCAGCAGCTGTGCCTCCGGGCCACCACCGACTACTGGGTGAACGCCATGGACGGCCAGCCGTTTTTCATGGTGAACCAGCCGGTTGACCCCGGGCTGCTGAAGGTTCTTGAAGAGGAGATTGTTCCGCGCCTGGAACGGGAAATTCCCTGGCAGCCGGGTCTGTTTGGCGATGAAGACCGATTGCCGCCGCGCTTCACCCTGGTCTTTGACAGGGAAGGCTACAGCCCGGAGTTTATGGCCAGGATGCGGGCGAAAGGCATTGCCTGCATGACCTACAACAAGTATCCCGGCGACGACTGGCCGGTAGCGGAGTTTGCCGTCCAGGAGGTCCGTCTGGCATCGGGTCAAACCGTGGCGCTGAGTCTGGCTGAACGCGGTATCCTGCTGGGCAACACCATCTGGGTGCGCGAGGTGCGCAAGCTCAGTCAAAGCGGTCACCAGACCGCGATTGTCGCCACCGATGGGACGCGGGAGATGGCCGGTGTTGCTGCGGCCATGTTCGCTCGCTGGTCTCAGGAGAATTTTTTCAAGTACATGCGTGAACACTATAGCCTCGACCGCCTTGTCGACTATTCGACGGCAGAGATTCCTGGCAGCACACGGGTGGTCAACCCCCAATATCGGGAGGTGGATGGCGAGGTGAGAAAACAGACCGCCCTGCTGGCGCGGAAACGGTGCGAATGCGACAGTATCGTCCTCTGTGACGATATTGAGCCGGAGAAAGTGACGCAATACGAGGCGAAGAAATCCGCCCTGCGGGAAGCCGTGGCGGAAATGGAGCACACGGTGGCCGACCTGAAAAGCTGCCGAAAAGCAACACCCCGGCATGTCCTGTTTGCCGACCTGCCCGAGGAGGACCGGTTTCGGATGCTTGGCATGAAAGGCAAGTATTTCATCGACACGATCAAGCTCATTGCCTATCGGACCGAGACCGCCATGGCGAACATCGTGCGGCAGACCCTGCGCCGTCAGGACGATGCGCGCAGCCTGCTCCGCAGCCTGTATGCAATGGAGGCCGACATCCTGCCCGATCATGACGCCAAGACACTCACCGTTCGCCTGCATCAACCGGCCAACCGGTGCAGTAGAGGCGCGATCCTCCATCTCATCGGGGAACTGAACGCAACCCGGACGATGTTTCCCGGCACAGACCTCCGGCTGTTTTACGAATTGGTGTCGTAACAAAATCTCACGAGGTCAGGAGGTCTGAAGGTTGATTACTGGGCAACACCCATTGAATTTCTTGCCAGCGAAGGCGGCGATTGCGAGGATTATGCCATCGCCAAATATTTCACCTTAATCAAGCTCGGGATCCCGGAAGACCGGCTGACCCTGACCTATTTCAAGGCCTTACGCCTCAACAAGGCTCACATGGTGCTCACATACTACTCTTTTCCCGGAGCGGAACCGCTGGTTCTCGACAATCTTATCGAAACCATCGAGCCTTCCTCACAACGAGCAGACCTGCTGCCGGTGTACAGCCTGAACGGCGCTGGACTCTGGCTGGCAAAACAGCGCGGCAAAGGTAAAATGATTGGCAGCAGCGATCGGCTCAAGCGATGGCGTGAGCTGCTGGACAGAATGACCAACGAGATGGAACAGGAGGAGGCCCCATGACTCTCTACCGACAGCTGCTTCTCTTTACCCTCATCACCTTGATCTGCCTCTGCACCGGACTGTGGATAGGTGAACAGAAGCGTACCCGCGATTTTCTTATCGACCAACTGGAGTCTCATGCCCAGGATACGGCCACGTCACTGGGGCTCTCCCTCAGCACCCTGGCCAAGGGCACGGACATCCCGGCCATGGAAGCCATGATCAACGCTCTTTTCGACCGCGGCTATTACCGGGTCATTCAGTTGCGCGGCATCACAGGGGAAATGTTGGTCGATCGGAAGGCCGATATAACCGTGGAAGGCGTGCCGGCCTGGTTCATCCGCTTGACGCCGCTGACCGCGCCCCGTGCCGAAGCTCTGATCATGCACGGCTGGCAGCAGACCGGTTCGGTCACTGTGGAATGCCACCCCGGCTATGCTTACCGGACATTGTGGAAATCGGCACTGGCGGCGGCGCTGTGGTTCGCCGCAGCCGCCGCTGCGGTGGCCCTGCTGGGAGGCCTCGGCCTGCGCCGGCTGCTGAAACCGTTGGCAGAGGTCGAGGAGCAGGCCACAGCCCTCTGCGACCGCCGCTTCCACATCCAAGAACGCCTACCCCGCACCAGGGAACTGCGTCGGGTGGTCACGGCCATGAACCGGATGACCGAACGGATCCGGGAGATGTTCCAGGAGCAGGCCACCATTGCCGACAACCTTCGGCAAAGAGCCTATCAGGATCCGTTGACCGCTTTGGGCAACCGGCGGTTTCTCGAAGCACAGATCAAGGCAAAGCTCGACGGCAAGGAGACGGCTGTCCAAGGCGTCTTTCTCCTTTTCCAGGTCCAGGATCTTCAGACCTTCAACCTGGAACATGGCTATGAGGCCGGCGACCACCTGATCGGGGACACGGCAACGTGCATCCGGCAGGCCTGTGCAGAGTTGCCCGAAACCATCATCGGCCGGTTGGGTGGCGGTGATTTTGCCCTGCTTCTTCCCAACACGGACCCATCCGCAGCCGGCCGGATTGCC
>JBFZEL010000316.1:0-5915 GCA_041306925.1 Lysobacterales bacterium | reverse complement strand
GTGTAACCGCTGCCGTCATCCAGCCAGCGGATCTGCCCCGGTTCCTGCGGGTCGTAGCTGTGGTCTTTGAAGATGGCCTCGTGGGTCAGCATTTGCCCCGTCCCGGCAACAGCGTTCCCTTTGGTGATGGTTTGCCGGCTGCAGGCCGCGGCAAGCATAACGCTACAGAGGATGGCAATACGCAAGATAGAGGGGCGTGATGCATAGGGCAAACGGATTCTCCGGGTCGGGGTAGTGCGTGAGCTTGTGCGCCATTGTGTTCGAACGCCCGTCTGCCGTGCAAGCAGGGATTGCTGCTGGTCATGCGAAATAACGGCGTGCGGAGCGGCCGCGCAACACCCGGGAGCGGACGCGCAATACGCGGAGACAGAAAGACGCTGCACTTGTGCCTCAGATCATTTTCGGGCTTCAGATCAGGTGATAAAATTGCATGATCTGCCCTTGATGGGGACAAAGCAATGCAATCCATTCCGACTACCCTGCTCAGCAATTTGTACAACCGGACCAGCCTCAGGAATGAAGATGGCCGGGTGCGATTTTCAGTCAAGAACCGTCTCAGCCCTGCCGTGCTGCTGGAAATTCCGCACGTCTCTATCAATGGCCAGTTGGTGCCGCACGAAAGGATTTCAGTTTCTGTGGAAGCCAGCGAAGCTCTGCCGCTCAGCCACATCAACCCGCAAAACCCGCTGGATTTCCCGCTTGGCATGCTGATGAATTTCTGCCTCGACATCAACCCCCTTGACGAAGGACGGCATGACCTCGGCGTGATGTTCAACCTCACGCCCTTCGGCCCGCTCAGCCTGGAAGTTCAAGACGCCCTGAAGACCGGCCTTACCGTCCCGGGCAATATACCGCGCAATGGCCCGGACGATTACTGTGATGCAATCATCCATGCACGCCAGGACTTCATCCGTGCGAAAACCGGCGCCGAGCTGAAACACATCGCCGGCTACTCGTTCGACCCGCATGTCACGCGCGGCAACATCGAGCACTTTACCGGCGTCGCGCAGGTGCCGATGGGGTTTGCCGGTCCGCTACTGGTAAAAGGCGAGCACGCGCAGGGCGAATTCTATGTGCCGCTGGCCTGCAGTGAGGGCACGCTGGTTGCATCCTATAACCGCGGCATGAAGGTGCTGCTTAACAGCGGTGGAGTGAAGTGTGCGGTGGTGGGCGACAACATGCAAAGGGCGCCGGTTTTTATCCTCGAAGATGCCGCCTCGGCGCGGCGCTTTTCGGAATGGGTCAAGACCTATACCGGGGTCATCAAGATGGTCGCGGAAGCCACCGACCCGTTCGTCAGCCTGGATTACATCGATCACTACCTGGCCCACAAGTTCTGCTACCTGCGTTTCAATTTCAAGACGGGTGACGCGGCGGGTATGAACATGGTCGGCAAGGCAACCTTCGCAGCCTGCAACTGGATCCTTGAGAACTGCCGTGAGATAGCCATCCAGCGCTTCTTCCTCGAATCGAATTTTGCCACCGACAAGAAAGCCTCGATGATCAACATGCTGAAGACCAGGGGTAAGCGGGTGGTCGCCGAGGCCGTGATCAAACGGGCTGTCCTGCTGGATGTCATGGACGCCGAAACCGAGGCAATCTACTACCACGGCAAGGTTGCCAATGTCGGCACCCAGATGTCCGGCGCGAATTACAACGGCTGCCATGCCGCCAATGCCATTACCGCCCTGTTCCTGGCGACCGGCCAGGACGTGGCCAATGTCGCGGAGTCGTCGATGGGCATGCTGTATTCCGAACTGACGCCTGAACACGACCTCTACCTGTCGGTCACGCTACCATCACTGATCGTTGCGACCTGCGGCGGCGGGACCGGTCTGCCGACCCAGAAGGAAGCCCTGCAGGTAATGGACTGCTACGGTGTCGGCAAGGTCAACAAGTTTGCCGAGATCGTGGCCGGCACGGTGCTGGCCGGTGAGATTTCGCTGGCCGCCGCCATCTCGTCGCTGGACTGGGTTTCGAGCCACGACCATTACGGCAGAAACGACCCGCGAGCAATCGAGTAGCCACGCGGAGAGGCAGGGTCATGCTGACCCGCGGCGGCCAAACGGTTTCCAGGCAACATTCGGGGTATATAATCTCCCGTATGTTCTGAGCTCCCCGGAGGTAATCAGCTCATGTACCGCACGGCAAGTCTCCGCGGCACGGTCATGCTGACCGGTCTGTTCCTGCTTTCACCAGGACCTGCAGCGGCCGAAGACGACGGCAGTTTCATGCGCACGCTGATCCCGGCGGTTGCCTATGGCACCACCTTTTATATGCACGACCGTGATGGCCGCATGCAGTTCTACAAATCTTTCTTTACCAATCTCGGCACGACCTACGCGTTGAAGGCCCTGATCAGCAAGGAGCGCCCCAACGGCCAGGATGATGATTCTTTTCCGTCCGGTCACACCTCGGTGGCCTTCCAGGGGGCTGCCTTCATCCACAAGCGCTACGGGCTGAAATGGGCCGCTGCCGCCTACGCGGGTGCGGCCTATGTCGGTTGGCGGCGGGTGGATACCGACAACCACTACACGGTGGATGTGGTCGCGGGTGCCGCCATCGGTATTGCCAGCAGCTTTGTCTTCACCAAACCTTACAAGGGTTTCGAGGCCACGCCACTGGCGGCCAACGGCATTTACGGGGTTGCCATCAGCAAGCGGTGGTAGTTCTGGAATCAAGGCCCGGCGGCAGAATTGGTGTCACAGAATCGGGGTTAGAGTCATGACTCTGACCCTTGACTCTGACCCCAGGACTACGCTGGCTACTTCGTGTACTCGTCGATGACCTGTTCGATCGCGTTTGCGCAGACTTTGCAGAAAGCGGTGGTGCGGGTGAACATGAGGCAGTTCATCTGTGCACGGTACATACCCGTCGACTGGTAGTTGGCCCCTTCGAAAACGCCGACGGCATCCCGGTGGTCCGCGCTGGAGAACATCAGTTCGGTGGTTGCCTGCTCGGAGCGGAACAGTGCGTTCATCTCTGCTTCGGGCACATTGTCCTTGCGCATCTGCGTGCGGGTTGCCTGGATGGCCAGCGAGTGCTTGTCGAAGGCTTGCTTGGGCCAGGGTGTCGGCAGCGGGGTTTCGGCAGTCAGCAAAGCGCGCCATTTGAGTTTATCCGGTTCCAGCAACGCGGTGACATTGGGCTCATAGGGTTCGATGACGGTTGCCGGCGTCTCGTAGGCCACCGCACTGGTGTAGTACTCGTCGGCGAGGCCGGCGAAGTGGTGGCCGAACTCGTGCACGAAAACATAGTTGGCCCATTCGCTGTTGGCCGCGACCGTCGCGTACAGTCCGTAGATGCCGCCGCCGCCGTAGGTATCGGTGTTGGTGATGATTTCAACGAAGTCGTAGGGCGCGGACGAGGCGATCCTGCGCATGGCCTTGTTGTCGGTGGTCAGCACGTAACGCTCGCTGCGAAAGGCGTCGTAGGTGGCGCCCAGCGGCGTATCGCGATAGGTGTGGGTCGAAGGACGCGACACACCCGGCATAGCGGTCGGCGGAGCGATGGCCCAGACATTGAAATCGGTGCGTCTCTCTTTAAACGGCGAGGTCGAAAACAGGACTTCGGTCAACGCTTTCGCCCTGGCTACAAACGTCTTGTGTTCGGCGGCGGTGTAACCGTCACCGAGGATCAGAAGATCCACTTTGTGCGGCGGGTCGCCATGGATTTCGATCGGCACGACCTGGTCGGCCCAGGCCGCGGATTCCTGGTGCACGAGGTAGTCGCCGGGGTCGATGCCGATCCGCCAGATTTCCTTGAACTGATTCTGCGCGTCGCGTTTCTTCAGCACGATTTCGAAAGTCTGTTCAAAGGCCGGAAAACGCAATGACTCGTGGAAGGTGCGGTGCATGTCACGGGCTTCACCGGTGGTTTCCCATTCGCCGTAGATGCTGCTGAAACTCCTCGAGAAAAGCACGGTTTTTGAGCCCGGGTCGAAGACCTCGAACAGGTACTTGCCGCGCAGCGTGTGGTCGATGGGTTGCTGGACATTGCCGGCAAAGGGCAGCGGTTCGAGCACGACCTGGTCCAGGCTGAAAATTTCGGCTGCATGATTGCCGCTGTGGAAATAATCGACACGCATAGTCTGCGGTGCGCCGGACGCGGTGCAGGCAAAGAAGACAAGGATTAAACCGGGGATTAGACGTTGCATGATTTCACTCCTTTAACATGCCTGTCATCACAGGACGTTGCACCAATAATTTCTCACGCCGACAGGAAAAGCCGTTCGCTTCCATGCCGGTGTGCCGTCAATATTGCCGCTCGGGAAACCGGAAGCGGCTCAGATCGGGCGTGTGTTCACGCTTGCGGCCCAGTTCGATCGCGTAGATCGCCTGGCCGAGATCCCGCAGGAAAGGCAGGCCGATTTCCTTGTATTCGTATTCGTCATCGTTGAAGGTCTGGTTTTCGTTGGTGTAGATGGTGGCCGACAGGATGAACTCGATATTATTCTTGAAATCAACGATATAGGCTGCATCGGTCAGGAAGCCGTAGGCATCGCCGACCTTGTTGAAAATGCGGATATGGGACGGGATCGTTTGCGCGTCACCGCCGTACATCAGGAATTTCACGTAGCCCTGCGGGTATTCCGAGCTGTTGGCATAGGCGTCGGTGCCGCTTTCACCCGGGTACATCGACATGTAGCGGTACATGAAGCGGTAATCGTCCTCGCTGATATCCAGGCGGTTGTGCGGTTCGGCACTGTCGGGAAATACCAGGTTCCTGATGAACTCGTGCTGGTCCAGCAGCGCGTAGGCGTTCTTGCCGGCAAAATCCTTGGGCCCTGCAATGCGCTCGCCGTCGACGATTTCAGCGACCCCCATCAGTTCCGGCTGGTCACCCCGAAAACTGGCCTCGCTGTAAGTCCCCGCCTGTGCGTAGACGACTTCGTCGCCGTTGACGAAGCGCACGGGGTTGGTCCAGCGGTTGTGCTCCTCGCTAAGGCTGCTCTCGAGACGGTGGATGATGCGGGTGTCGAAATAGCGCATGTCGCGCAGGCGTTCATTGATGGCCTGCTGGCCGAGGAATTCGTAGAGCCGGTTGAAGGCGTCGTTATCGCTGACCAACAATATCTTGCGGACGTACTGGCCGACCGAGGGCAGGCCGTTGCCGGATGTCCCGTCGGTCTCCGCCACGCTTTCGAAATCCTTGTCCGCGCCCGTCAGCATGGTGGTGTCGCGGTCCAGGCCCGGCAGGTTCAGACGCCGGAGTTTTTCGAGCGCAAGCGCCGCCACCGGCAATTTGACGGTACTCGCCGGGTAGAAGTATTCACCCGGATTGACGCGATAAATAAAGGTTTTGAAGACCGGTTTGTTGTCGGCGTCACGGTCGATCTGCGTGTACATGATCTGCACGCGGTACTTTTCAGGCTCGTTGAGCACGGTTGCGAAGCGTTCGGGTTGCGATTCGAGCAGGGCTTTTAGCGAACCCGGCCATTCGGCTGTCGGAGCGCAGGCGGTCATCGTCGCAAGTACCAGAACAATCGGCAGTAAACGCATCGGCTCATTCTCTCAATGGTTGTTGCGGGTGTTGTTGCGGACAGTGTCATATCGGCGTCTTTTGGCTATTATGCTCGAAATCAGCCACCACGGTGAACCAAGCATGGCCAACGCGCAATTTTTTCCACCCATCGAGCCGTTTGCAAGCGGCATCCTCAAGGTCGATGCCCCCCACGAACTTTACTGGGAACAGTGCGGCAACCCGCAGGGCGAACCCATCCTGTTCCTGCACGGCGGCCCCGGCGCCGGCTGTTCGGAGCACGACCGCTGCTTCTTCGACCCGGCACATTTTCGCATCGTGCTCCTCGATCAGCGCGGCAGCGGACGTTCACGCCCGGTCGGCGACCTGACCGATAACACGATGGCCGCCACGGCCCGCGATATCGAACAGTTGCGTGAACTGCTGGGTATCGG
>JBFZEL010000315.1:0-7269 GCA_041306925.1 Lysobacterales bacterium | reverse complement strand
TATTGGTCAATTTATCTCAAAGCGTGCTTATCTGCACCCGCATAAGTTGGCGGTCAAAGATGTGCTGGCCGGTCGTCACTTCAGTTATGCCGAACTTAACACAAGGGTCAATCGTATTTGCGCTGCGCTAAGCTCCCTGGGTCTTGCCAGGGGCGATCGAGTTGCACTGTTACTCTTCAATGGTCATGAATTCCTGGAAGTTTTTTTCGCAATTGCCAAAACAGGGCTGGTAGCGGTACCCATCAATTGCCGACTCGTGCCAGGCGAGATTTCCTACATATTAAAAGATTGCGAGGCCAAAACGATTATTTTCGACTCCGAGTTTTCTGCAACAATCGAGGCAATTCAAAAGCGCGGTCCACAAGGGAGCGTCATTGAAAATTGGTTGGAAGTTCGGGGTTGCGAGGTTGATTTTGCCGGTGAATACGAGCAGTTGTCGTCATTGCAGGCAACTGAAGAACCGCCGTTGACCGCCGGAGGTGACGACAATCTCTTTATCATGTACACATCCGGAACCACCGGGCTTCCCAAGGGCGCTGTGCATACCCATCACTCGGTGCTCTGGTCGGTATTGAATTATTCCGTTACAACAGGTATGCATTTTGATGACAACCACCTGGTGTCTTTACCGCTTTTTCATATCGCTGCGCTGGTGAGCATGATCACTGCGCTATATAACGGTAACACCCTCGTGGTACTGCGCAGCTTTGATCCAAAGAAGAGCTGGTCACTGCTCACAGATGAAAAGATATCCACGTCATTTGCTGTCCCGACCATGCTCGATTTTATGCTGCAGGTGTCGAATTTCGCAAATGCTGACTGGTCATCGCTGCGCTGGTTCATAAGTGGCGGGGCCCCGCTATCGGTCGGGACCATCATGGCCTACAAGAATATCGGTATCGATGTGACCCAGGCATTTGGTATGACCGAAGCCGGTGGCGCTGTCTGCATGCTTGGCTCCGATGATGGGATGCGTAAAGCCGGTTCTGTCGGTAAGGCTTACTTTTTTACCGAAATCCGGATCGTAGACCCTGATGGTAAAGACTTACCCGCTGGAGACGAAGGTGAAATTATCGTCCGCAGCCCGACGATCATGAAAGAGTACTGGAACAACCCGGTGGCCACCGCCAACGCCATACATGATGGCTGGTATCACACCGGCGATGTCGGCGTGCAGGATCAGGAAGGCTTTATCAGTATCAGGGATCGCCTCACGGACATGATCATTTCCGGCGGTGAAAATGTCTACCCGGCCGAGGTCGAGTCTGTGCTGAAGCAACATCCGGGCATTATCGACGCTGCGGTGATCGGCCAGAACAGTAAAAAGTGGGGTGAAAGTCCGTTCGCTGTCATCGTGCCAAATCACGCCGGGTTAAGCGAGTTGGACGTGTTGTCATTTTGTGCTGGAAAATTGGCAAGATACAAGTTGCCCAAGGGTGTCGTATTGGTTGATGAACTGCCGCGTAACCATATGGGAAAAGTTCTGAAGCGCGTCTTGCGTGAGCGATTTCCTGGCCCGGCCCCGGAGTGAGAATTTGATGAATATCAGGGTAATGCATGGCTGGCCAATTCATGCTGCCATCGGCTGAATACGGCCCTGCCCGGATCTACCAGGGCAACCGGTCGGGCAGGTATCCCGATGGAAACCAGCTGATTGTGCAGGGATCTGACAGCAGGGCAGTTTTCGACAGCCCGTTGGTTGCCCACCGTATTGGTGACGATTTTGACCAGGCGGACCTGGTCATCCAGGGACACATTCACGAAGACCACACAGCCGGATTGGTGCGTGTACCGCGGTTACCCGTGTATGTCCATAGCGCCGACCTGCCTGCCATTCAAAGCTGGGAGGGCTGCGAAGCCGCTTTTGGTTATGACACCAGGACCTGGAATGCGCAAAAACAGTACATGCAGGAGCACTTCAGTTTTGTAGTGAGACCTGATGCTATCGGCTATGAAGATAATGCCGCGTGGGATCTCGGCGGTGGCGTAACCATCCGGGCCATACATATGCCGGGACACACTGCCGGGCATTGTGTCTTGCTGGTCGAACCGGTGGGCCTGGCTTTTTTGGGTGATATCGAATTATCCGATTTCGGCCCATATTATGGTGACCGGTCTTCCTCCCTCGAAGACACCCGGCGCACGCTGAAGCGCTTACCTTCGATACCTGCCACAATGTGGGTTGTCTCCCACCACCGGGGCGTTTACACAGACCGCGCGCTAATGTTGCATGACCTGCAGGCATTTGAGAATAAAATCGACAGACGCGAGCAACGGATCTTGAATTTGTTGAAAGAGCGGCCGTGCACCCTGGAAGACCTGGTGGCCGGTGGTGTGCTGTGGCCCAAAGGATTCGATGCTTTTTGGGTGGAGGCGACAGAACGCAACACCATTTGCAGGCACCTCGACGAACTGGTGGCCCTCGGCCGGGTAAGTTTAAACGAGGACTGTACTTATTCATTGCAGTAGGAATTGCACGGCATCAGTGATTATTTCCGTGCAAAAAACAGGCTGTGCGCCAGCCTTGAAAACAGGTGATTAGATGTCAGGTATTTTAGTTGAAGAGCGCGATCTCAAATTTGTGTTGTTTGAGTTATTAGGCGTCCAGGACCTGGCCAATAACCCGCGTTTCGAGCATATCGACCAGCAAACCCTGGAAATGCTGCTTGATGAGGCGTCGAAATTTTCCGAACGGTGTCTTTACCCGCTCAACCTGACTGGGGATAAGCTCGGAGTCAGGTACGAAGGAGGTAAGGTGTATGCCGTTCCGGGTATGCGGGAGGCGTATCAGGAGTTCGTGGAGGGCGGCTGGCTAACCCAGTCGGACGACCTGGAATTAGGCGGTCAGGGGCTTCCGGAAATTATTAAATTCGCGACCCACGAGATGTTTATGGCTGCGAATTTTCCTTTCATGTGTTTTGTCAACCTGACCCACGACGCAGCAAAGTTAATCGAGCTTTTTGGAAATCATGAACAAAAATCCCGGTATATGGAAAGACTGTATGCGGGAGAATGGACTGGAACCATGGCACTCACCGAGCCGGGTGCAGGTTCGGATGTGGGCGCCATTAAAACTCGTGCACGCATTGCAGAAGATGGTACTTACCGTTTGAAAGGACAGAAAATCTATATCACCAATGGTGAGCACGTTTTAGCTGAGAATATCGTCCACCTGGTGCTGGCGCGCGTGGAAGGAGACCCGCACGGAACGCAGGGTTTGTCGGTCTTCATTGTGCCCAAGTACCGGCTAAACGCCGATGGAACACCCGGACCTGGCAATGATGTGAATTGCATGGGTATCGAGCACAAGATGGGGCTGCATGCCTCTCCCACCACCAGCTTGTCTTTTGGTGATTCCGACGATTGCCACGCCTACCTGCTGGGGCAACCCCGGGAGGGCATCAAGATCATGTTCCATATGATGAACCAATCCCGCTTGGAAGTTGGTCTTTATGGTCTCGGGACCTGTTCGGCGTCATATCGTCATGCGCTGGCTTTTGCCCGCGAAAGACTGCAGGGACATGGTATCAATGGTGAACCAGGGCAAGTTGCCATTGTTAATCACCCCGATATCCGGCGTCATCTTCTGACAATGAAAGCCTATGTACAGGGCATGAGAGCCATGTTGTACTACTGTGGTTACGCCATGGATCGTGCGGGCATAGCGGTTGACAAGGGTGAGCAGGAAAAGTGGCGGGGTATTGTCGATCTTTTGACACCCTTGGTAAAAGCCCACCCAACGGAAAAGGCCGTGGAACTGTCGTCCGTGGCGTTGCAGATTCACGGTGGGGCGGGTTATACATGTGCGCATCCGGTTGAACAGTTTCTGCGTGATTCGAGGGTTGCCTGCATATTTGAAGGGACCACGGGCATCCAGGCGATGGACTTTGCACTGCGCAAAGTACAAATGAGAGGGGGCTCGGTTTTCAGCGGGTTTCTTGACGGTATGGATGAGGTTCTCAACCAGGTGGACGCATTAACGGGTTGGAACCGTTATGTGGATCAGCTACGCAAGACCCGGGATGCGCTCGCAGAATTGCCGGGAATATTGGCCAATGGTGAGAAAACCAACCGCTTGCGTAATCAGTTGCTGACAGCAACACCATTTATGGAAGCCGCCGGTGACGCCATAGTTGCATACTTTCTGCTATGGAGCGCCATGGTTGCAGAGAGCAAAATAGCTGAAAAGGGTGGATTGCCTGAGAATCCGGACGTACTGGCCGACGCCCTCGAGCGTGATCCCGAACTCGCCTTTCTGGCGGGTAAAATCGATTCTGCGCGTCATTTCATTGCTACTGTGTTGCCGCTGGTAGATGGCAAAATAGCCGCACTGACCTGGATGGAACCTTCGGCTTGTACGATCGCTGACGTCTCGCTTTAACCACGTGCGGGCCACGGCGGTTAGCACGTCAGGCCACGGTTTCATGCAATTGCGCTGCAGGGTTTACAGACTGTCGACCCACTCGGTACCGGCCATATAGCCTTCCACTGTTGAATGCCGAAGGTTGCGGCTGCGTCTGGCGTCCCCAATTTGATAGTACGGCAGACCTGCTGCTTTAATCTCATTGATTGCTTCGGTCTCGGAGATATAACCCACGGCGAAAATCAGGCTTTTTGCCGGGACCCTGGTTTGCCGGTCGTCGCTGTTAATAATAACCCCGCCATTTTCGATATCAGCGGTGGTTTCGTGTCTGATAATCACATTGCCGTTGTGTACTTCCGAAATGGTAGATTCCATGTAGAGCTTGACACCGGCTTTGCGCAGGCGACCGGTCATGACCCATTTCAGGGTGGCACCCATGTCGGTAAACGGTTTGGGCAGCATATCAACGATAGAGACTTCGATATTGTCCTCTATCAGCAGATCAGCCGTTTCTCCCCCCACAAGTCCGCCTCCCAAAATTACCACCGGACCCTCGGGTTTTACCTTTTTCAGCAAGACTTCACTGGCCATATAGGTTTTGATGTTTTCCTCGCCCCTGACGGTTATTCTTCGTTCCCGGGAACCAGTGGACACCACGACACCATCGAACCCGGTCAGGTCAATATCAGAGAAACTGGTATTTTTAAGCACCCTGACACCCAGGTTAGGCATCTCGAATTCGAAGTAATCAATCAGGTTCAGAAATTCTTCTTTATGCGGAGCTGCAGCGGCCAAATCCAGCTTGCCGCCCAGGCGATTGCCCTTCTCGACGAGAGTCACCCTGTGACCTCGAAGCGCTAATACCCGCGCAGCTTCACAACCTGCCGCGCCACCGCCAACCACCCGGATGTTTTTGGGGTTGTTGCTTTTTACCAATGGCTTTTTACCCAGCTCAGGATTAATGGCACACTCCATTACGTCGCGTTTAAAAGCCATATCAAAACAATGGCAGCAGGCAACGCAGCGACGGATGGCATGGTCCTGACCGGCCCTGGCCTTATTGGGCCATTCCGGATCTGCCAACAGGGCGCGAGCCATGGTGACCATGTCCAGCTGACCGGTCTCGATCAATTCCCGTGCGTGTTCCGGTCCTGTAATACGAAATGCACAGGACACTGGTACGTCCACTACAGCCTTGATTTTTGCGGCCAGGGGTACGTAGTGACCGTGGGGGACACTGGGCCCGATCTGATGTACCGGCGAGTCATGCCAGCCAGCGGTGACATTGAGCATGTCCACGCCCCATTCGACCAGCTTGACGGCTACACGGCGTTCATCATCCGCATCCAGACCGCCGACCATATTGTCGGTCGATGAGATACGGAACATCAGCGGGTAGTCAGCGCCGGTTTTAGCTTTAATGGCGTGTACCAGTTCCCTGACAAAGGTCAGACGCTGATCGAAGTCGCCGCCGTATTTATCCCTGCGTTCATTGGTGAGAGGCGACAGGAACTGGCTGATGAGATAGCCGGTGGCTCCCAATAACTCCACGGCGTCAAAACCGGCTGTTTTGGCACGCAGCGCCGCACTGGCAAAGTTGTCGATGACAACTTCAATTTCTTCGATAGTCAGTTCGCGCGGAACCAGTTTTGTGTAGTGGGTGTAAATCGGTGAGGGTGCAACCGGGTGAGAGCCCGTGACGCTCTCCCATGAATAGCGACCGGCGGGGTTTAACTGCAGACAGGATTTCGCACCATTTTCACGAATGGTGCCGGCAATACGTGCCAGGGCCGGCAACCATTCGTCAGTGTCGGCGCCCAACTGGTGTTCATCCTGTTTGCCAGCCATTTCCGTGTAGGTGGCGCCACAGCAAATCAGACCCGCGCCACCACGGGCAGCGCGTGCATAGAACTCGTACCACTCCTCTGCCAGTGTATAGCCATCGATATGGTAGTTGAGAATCATGGCCGGCATGATGACGCGATTTTTTACTTCCATCCTGCCTATGCGGATTGGCGAAAACAGACCAGTGGGGTGTGCGCTTGCAGACATGATTCCTACCCTGTATCTGTTTTTGGTTAGGCTAGAACGCCGACCAGCCGCCATCGACGGCGATGATCTGCCCGGTGATGTAACTTGCCGCATCGGAAGCAACGAAAACCATGACATCGGAAATCTCCCTGGGATCACAGCCACGTTTCATCGGGATCTTGCGTAAGTTTTGTTCCAATATGACGGGGTTGGATTCGATATCACGTTTGGCCATTTCGGTAACCGTGTAACCGGGTGCCACGCAGTTTACACGTATACCTTTTCGGGCCCATTCAACTGCGAGGCCGCGGGTCAGCTGTACGACACCACCTTTACTACAGATATAGGCGGCCAGGTTCGGAAACCCGCGCAACCCAAATATCGAGGCATTGTTGATGATGGAACCACCACCGTTCTCAATCATCACGCGACCGGCTGCCTGGCAACACATGAAGTAGCCCTTAAGGTTGGTGTCAAGCACAGCATCCCATTCTGCCTCGGTTATACTGAGTGCCGGTTTGACCAGGTTGATGCCGGCATTGTTGACGAGGCAATCGACCTTGCCAAACTCAGCGACGCAGGCTTGAACCATTGCTTCGATATCCTCGCGTTTTTGGACATCGGTCTTAACCTTGATAAATTTAGCGCCGATGGCTGCGATTTTTGCGCCGACAATTTCGAGTTTATCCACGTTTCTCGCGGCCAGCACAACGTTTGCGCCGGCTTCCGCCATGCCCAGGGCAATGGACTCGCCAATACCCTGGCTCGCTCCGGTGATGATGACGGTTTTATCTTTCAGACTGAACCGGTCTAATGTGCTCATGTCATTCTCGCAAAATCGTTGGTTTGGTCATTGCAAACAGCGGGTCTATTTG
>JBFZEL010000314.1:0-2817 GCA_041306925.1 Lysobacterales bacterium | reverse complement strand
GGTCTTTGCGTGATCACGCTCTAGCGCCTTCTCCAGTGCCAGCATGACCTGGAGCTTGTGTTCTGCATTGTTCATGTCAATGAAATCAATGATGATGATCCCGCCCAGGTTGCGCAAACGCAATTGCCGTGCAATGGCCTGCGCTGCTTCGAGATTGGTCTTGTAGATCGTTTCCTCCAGCGTACGGTGACCGACAAAGGCACCGGTGTTGACATCGATGGTGGTCATGGCCTCGGTCTGGTCTATGACCAGGTGACCGCCGGATTTCAACGGCGTTGTGCGCTGCAGGGCACGGTCAATTTCGTCTTCGATCCCGTAGAGGTCGAATATCGGGCGTTCGGCGGAATAGTATTCGATACGCTGTTGCCATTCGGGCAAAAACTTGCTGGTGAAATCCCTCAGGCGCTTGAATTCCTCCAGGGAATCTATACGCACTTTTTCGACATCTTCGTGCATATGGTCGCGCAGGGCGCGCAAACCCAGCGAAAGATCTTCGTAGATGCAGTCACCGGGTTTACTGACCCTGATCTGCTCGCTAATGCTTTCCCAGATTTTTCCAAGGTAGGTCATGTCGGCCGATAAGGCAAACTCACTGATGTTCTCGGCATTGGTGCGGACAATGTAACCGTGCTTACCCTTGTGTTCGCGCATGGTGGCCAGCAGGCCCTTGAGACGGTTCCGTTCAGTTTCATCCTCGATACGCACCGAGATCGCGATGGTTTCACTGTCGGGAAGCAGTACCAAAAATCGTGAGGGGATGCTCAGGTTGGTGGTCAGGCGCGCGCCCTTGGTACCCAGCGGATCCTTGACCACCTGCACGACAACCGCTTCGCCTTCGCGCACCAGCGAGGCAATGGAGGGCTCCGGCGGCGGCGAGTCAGGTATCTGTTCACGTTCAACCCGGTAAATATCCGAAGCGTGCAGAAAGGCGGTTCGTCCAAGCCCGATTTCGACAAACGCCGCCTGCATGCCGGGCAGCACCCTTGAGACGGTTCCCTTGTAGATATTGCCGAGATAACCCAGGTGGCTGTTACGTTCGAGGGCAACCTCCTGCAACATGCCGTTTTCGACCACCGCAACACGGGTTTCAGTAGGCGTGACATTGATCAGGATTTCTTCGCTCATACACGTATCATCCCACACCTGCAGGTGCCCAATCCAAGTTACTAGGATACCACCTGCACCTGCGGCGGCAATGCCGGCCGTCAAGCAGTTGCCGGCGTGTCAGCATGCCAGCAAACCGGCATGGCGCAGCAACGCGGCGGTCTCGAATAACGGCAAACCCATCACGCCTGAGTAACTGCCGTCGATCCGGCTGATAAACTGGCTGGTCCCGCCCTGCACCGCATAGGCGCCAGCCTTGTCCATGGGTTCACTGGTCTGGCAATACTGCCGGATCCACGCCGCCGGCATATCCGCAAAGGTCACGGCGGTGATATTGACCGTATCCAGCACCGTTGCGGCATCGAGCACGAGTGCAACGGCAGAATAAACCTGGTGGGTCCTGCCCGACAGGCGTTGCAGCATGTTTTCGGCTGCGGGCCTGGATTCCGGCTTGCAGAGGATTTCCCCATCAAGCAGGACGATGGTGTCGGCACCGAGTACCGGCATCCTGCCACCGCTTTGCCTGAAACCCGCCAGGGCCTTCGCGCGTGACAGGCGCAGCACGTAAGCACGCGGCGATTCGCCGGCCTGGTGCGTCTCGTCGACATCGGTTGCTGCAACTTCGAAGTCAATCGCCAGTTGCTTCAGCAGTTCGTGCCGCCGGGGTGACGCCGATGCCAGCAGGATGGTGTGCCGCTTATTCATGCGCGGTGGTAGGGGTGATTCCGGGTGATGGTCCAGGCGCGGTACAACTGCTCGGCGAGCACCACCCTGACCAATGGATGTGGCAAGGTCAGCGGTCCGAGCGACCAGCGGTCATCGGCCCTTTGCATGACCTCCGCATCGATACCTTCCGGACCGCCAATCATGAACCCGACGTCGCGGCCTTCACCCATCCAAATTTCCAGCTGGGCGGCCAGCTTTTCGGTTGACCAGGCCTGGCCGCGGAGATCCAGTGCAACGACCCTGGCACGCGCCGGCATGGCCTCGAGCAGCGCCCTGCTTTCGGTCGCGGTCAAGCGTTTGCTATCGGCATTTTTACCACGCTTTGCCAGGCTGATCTCACGCAGGGTCAAAACCAGTCCGGGCGGCATCCTGCGGGCGTATTCGTTCCATGCTTCGGTGACCCAACCTGGCATGCGCTGGCCGACGGCGGCTACCAGCAATTGCATCAGAGCGCCGTCCTTCAGGCAGAACTCTTCACACCGCTGCGCCGGTCGGCGCTCGCTTCCCAGAGTTTTTCAAGGTTATAGAAAGCCCTGGTCTGGGGTAGCATCAGGTGAACGATGACATCATTGAGGTCTACCAGGACCCATTCACCCTCGCGCGCGCCTTCGACGCCCAGCGGCGGACGGCCTGCGGCTTTTGCCTTGACAATGAGGTTCTCCGACATGGACTTCACATGCCGTGTTGAATTGCCGGATGCAATGACCAAACGCTCGGTCAAAGGGCTTCTTCCTGATACGTCTATTACCAGGATATCGTTAGCCTTGAAGTCTTCTAATGAGTAAACAACGAGTTCTTGCAACTGGTCGGTGGTTAATTCGTCAGGAACGGTCTGGTTATTCAAATTTTGTAGTGCCTTTAAGTGGTAGCGGGGATTTTAACTGCCATGGCGTGCCGCGTAAAGCGCAGACATTGTTTTCCATGCTGATCAAGCAGTTAAATACAGCCGGTTTTTGACAATATAGTCCAATACCGCGCCTGGCAGCA
>JBFZEL010000313.1:0-7850 GCA_041306925.1 Lysobacterales bacterium | reverse complement strand
TGTGACCGAGTGTGCGTTACCCATCAGGTACTTGCCGACATTACCCGAGGAATTGGCCAGGCCGTTCGGCGACCGGGCCGATTCCGACAGCAACAGCAACCTCGGGGTCTCGGCGCCATTCGCCGACAGGATGACAGCCCTCGCTTTTTGCGCCTGTTGCCGGCCCGCCGAATCCAGGTAAACGACTTCAGTGACACGCCCCGCGTCATTGGTCTCTATACGGAAAACGGTGGATAACGGCCGAATCTCGCATCGCCCCGTGGCCTCGGCCAGCGGGATCATGGACGCCAGCGATGACGATTTCGCGTTGACTTCACAGCCAAACCCCATGCAGAACCCGCAATGAATACAGGCGGGCCGGCCATTGAACGGTTTCGACAAGATTGCCAGAGGTGCGGGCTGTGGATGCAAGCCCATGGCGCGGGCGCCCTTCTCAAACAGCACGCCGGATGATTTGACCGGCATCGGTGGCAGCGGGTAGGGTCTTGAACGCGGTGCGTCATAAGGACCCGGCTCACCGGAGACGCCACATTCCCATTCCACCCTGGCGTAATACGGTTCCAGTTCTTCATACCTTATGGGCCAGTCCGCGAAACCTGTGCCTTCCATCGGACCCAACAGGCTGCGTTCCATAAAGTCACTCTGGTGAAAACGCCAGTAGTTGGCGGTGAAATGCACACTGCTGCCACCGACGCCCCTTGCGTAATAGGCAGGCGGCGGGACACCCTGGACCTGCGTGGCAGTCTCTGTTGCGTATCTGCGGAAAGTTTGCGGATCGTTCCAGCCGGGATGATTCAATAGTTCATTGTTGAACAGGATATCCAGTTCATCGTGCTTGAAATCGGCCACGGTGCGGTATTTACCCTGCTCAAGAACGACCACGTCAAAACCATTGGCGGATAATTCCCGTGCCAGCACACCACCCGCCGCGCCAGAGCCGATGATGACAAAATCCACGGCTTCACGGGTGTGGTATTTTGGCTGTGGCCTAGACGTGCTCATGAACATCCGCCGCGACAGCGGCCTCGCCGTGAACGGCTGCGTCATAATGGCCGAAGGGTGGCTGCCAGGCATGGCGGTGATCAAACCCAAGCAGATCCCAACCGGCATTTTTACGATTACCGCCATAGCTGGGTAAACAGAACATTCCACACAAGGTCATGAAATACAACATACCGAACAACGGCGTGTCCTCAACGGACTTGAGCATCGCCGTCTGCTGCTCAAATGACAATTCTGAAAAACGCGTGGTTTTTGGATAGGAGGATTTTACCTTTTGCTGAAACTCTTCGAGCCCTTGTCTGAGCGCTGGGGCCGCATTGCTCATGAAGCTGCCAAGCGCGGCATCGATGAAGTAAACCACGCCTGTTTCGCTGCCTCCCGGGGTCTCGTCCGGGGGTATGATCTGATTGACCCAGGCAGCGAGCTCAACCGCTTCCTCGCCCGACAGGTTTTTAAATTCCGCTTGCGCCTGCTGGTTTTCCGCTGCGGTCGCAGCGGCGGAGACGATCAGCGGCATATTCATTGCCAGCCATGCAGCGCCGCAAGCCGTGCCGCCGGTCTTGAGAAATTTGCGCCGTGCATTCCCCGGAAATTTCACTGTCATGATTTATTTTGGCTCAAGACAAATGGATGAGGCAGCAGCTCTGTTAACGGCCAGCTTCTGTAGTCGGTCTCGCTGTGACAGGAAATGATCATTGCATCTTCCGCCAGCAGTTCGCTCATCACCTGACGGCACGCGCCACACGGGGCCAGCGTTTCAAATCCGGTGGCGTAAATCAACAGGGTGTGCGCGGCGCCGGGTCGCATACCTGACGCGATGGCAGTCGCGAGCGCGTTGCGCTCTGCACACTGGGTCAGGCCGTAAGACGAGTTCTCAACATTGCAGCCGCAATAGACATTGCCGTTTTCATCCATGACACACGCCCCCACCCTGGCGCCGCTGTAGGGTGAATAGGCATTGTCACTGGCTGAACGTGCAAGCGTATACAGTTTTTCAATCGCTTTTTCAGCTGCACTCACGTATCAGGTCCTTTTTCGAGCACCGCTTCGAGTACGACCTGGATCACGGCTCCGAATGCATTCTGTCGTGTTTCATGGGATGCCCGCTCACCGGTAGGGATGACGTCACTTACAGAAAGTATAGTCAACGCACGTCTGCCGTGCTGATGCGCGAGCGCATACAGCGCAGCGGATTCCATATCCAGCGCAAGAATGCCCATTTTCTGCACCTTCTCGATGAAGTTTTCATCAGGATGATAAAACCAGTCCGAGGAAAACACGTTGCCGGTCCTGATTCTCAGACCTCTTTGCTGGGCTTTTTCGTAAACCCGCCACAGCAGTTCAAAATCGGCACTGGCTGAATAATCCCAGTTGCCAAAGCGTTGCCGGTTCATCGCTGAATCGGTACTCGCGGCGCTCGCCATCACCAGGTCACCAATCTGCATGTCAGCCAGCAAACCACCGCAGGTGCCCAATCGAATGATCTGTTTCACGCCGTAGTAATCGAAAAGTTCATGCGCGTAGATACTGATTGACGGCATACCCATGCCAGAACCCATGATCGAGACCGGCTGGCCTTTGAACGTGCCGGTAAAGCCAAGCATATTGCGGACGCTGGTGATCAGTTTGACATCCTCAAGGTGATTCTCAGCCAGTGCCTGCGCCCGCAACGGGTCACCCGGCATCAGGACTGTTTGCGCAAATTGCCCCTGCATTGCGCCAATGTGTGGTGTTCCGGCCATCAATTGTTACCTGCTCATCTATTCCGTGACTGTATGGAGAAACCCGGGGTCTGCCCGGGGTCTACCCGGGGTCTACCTGTGGAAACTGTTCATAGACGGCGGGTAATCCATCCGTTGCCTGGCCAATGACGATCGCCGTCGTGAGGGCCCCGGCAGCCGCCTGCCACGCCGCTTCATCCGCGGCATGAATGGTAACCAGCGGGTCACCCTTTTTGACGGTAGCACCAACCAGGCAAAAATCAGACAAGCCAACCCGGTGATCGATTTTGTCATCGGCTTTTTTGCGACCCCCCCCGAGGCTGACGATACTCATGCCGATGGCGCGCGTATCCATGTATTCAATACCACCATCACAGGTCGCTGCGAGCGCTCTTATCACGGGTGCCGGAACGCGATATTTTGCCGGATTTTCAATAAAATCCGCCGGGCCGCCCTGCATGCTCAGCATGCGTGCAAAGCACTCTGCGGCCATGCCCGTGTCGATCACGCGGTTTAACATCAAACGCGCCAGTTGCGGGCTCTCGGCCAGACCGCCCAGCATTAACAATTCACTGCCCAGGGACATAATGACGTCTTCCAACCGGGGTTGACGATAACCACCCTTCAGAAATTCGACGGCTTCAGCTATTTCAAGGGCGTTGCCTGCACTGCGCGCCAGGGGCTGGTTCATGTCGGTGATCAGTGCGCGGCACGGCACACCTGCCAGGCCGGCAACTTCAATCAAGTTGGCTGCCAGCTCCCTGGCCCGGTGGCGCTCACGCATGAATGCACCATTGCCGGTCTTGATGTCCAGAACCAGGCCATCAAGACCCTCGGCCAGTTTCTTGGACAGGATTGACGCAACTATCAGGGGTATTGAGTCCACCGTGGCCGTGACATCACGGATGGCATAGACCCGGCCGTCCGCAGGCGCCAGTCCGGCGCCCTGCCCGGTCATGGCCAGGCCTGCCTGGCGCACGGTCTGAGCGAAAATATGCTCAGCAGGATACGCGTCAAAGCCCGGAATGCTTTCCAGCTTGTCCAGCGTTCCACCGGTGTGCCCCAGGCTCCGGCCGGTTATCATCGGAATGTAGGCCCCGCAAGCCGCGAGCATCGGCGCCAGGACAAGGCTGACCAGGTCACCGACACCGCCGGTGGAATGTTTATCGAGAATCGGACCGTCAAGACCAGGCCAATGCAGGCAGTGGCCAGTGTCACGCATGGCCAGCGTCAGTGCCGTTTGCTCCGCCTTCGACATTTGCCGGAAATAGACAGCCATGGCAAATGCGCCTATCTGGGCATCACTTACCTTGCCCGCGGCGATACCATCAACAAAATCACGTATGGCCGCTGCTGTTAATTCCTGACCGTCGCGCTTGGCTTCTATGACTTCTGCAGGCAATAACATACTTTCATCATAGCAGTGAACGCCCTTGAATGGTCGAAAGTAATCGCCTGTTTGACGGGTGGCGGCAGACTATGCGTCTGCCGCGACCCCTACCCGCACTTTGAATATCCGCACGACAGGCAGGTCGCGCAACTATCCATGATCACCACAGCCTTGGTGTGACATTTTTTGCACAGGGTGGCCGAGGCGGGATAACCGGTTTCCTCTCCGGGCTTATTGACAACAGTTTTGGGTTGCGCGCGTTCGACTTCGGCGCGCTTCTGGTTCAGTATCAATTTTTGTTGTTCTGACAACTCTTCTTTTTTCATCAGGCCGATTTTCTGCATGTGATGCGCTATCACATCCCCG
This sequence comes from Lysobacterales bacterium, assembly GCA_041306925.1. Lineage (GTDB taxonomy): Bacteria > Pseudomonadota > Gammaproteobacteria > Xanthomonadales > SZUA-36 > SZUA-36. The sequence continues at coordinate 3,371 of JBFZEL010000313.1, read as the reverse complement.
ATCTCGGCGATGATGGAAGGCATGAACCTGCCCCCGGGTTTAAAGTAACCACCCTTTGGATCGAACACCGCCTGCAGTTCCTCGGCCAGGAAAGTGACATCCCCACCCTTCCGGAATACCGCTGACATCAGCCGCGTCAGGGCCACGATCCACTGGAAGTGATCCATGTTCTTGGAGTTGATAAAGATTTCAAACGGCCGGCGCTGCTCATGCACGGTGCCCTGGTTGAGGATGATGTCGTTGATGGTTACATACATCGCGTGGTCATCGAGCGGCGTCTTGATTTTGTAGGTTGAACCTTCCAGCGATTCCATACCTTCAGGCCGCATGATTTTTTCGGTCATGCGGATGACCTTGGCCGAACTCCTGGCTTCTTTTTCTTCTGCCGCCCGTTTCAGGGCAGCCAACTCTTCTTCCGGTTTGACTACTTCATAGCCGGCAATGTGTTTGCTTATCTTGATCGTCATTTTCTTATTGTTCCATCTAAAATTTTCCGTAATAACCCTCTTTCAGAGCGTCAAACAGATTGGCTGCGGTATGCACCTCGCCATCGTACTCGATCTCTTCATTGCCCTTGGCTTCAACCACCTCACCATCTTCAAGCACGAAACGGTAAGTCGTGTTGGCCAGGTCGTCTTCCTTGACCAGCACACCCTGGAACGCCTCGGGGTTGAACCGGAAAGTCGTACAGCCTTTCAAACCTTGCTTGTATGCATAGGTGTAAATATTCTTGAATTTCTCGTAGGGATAATCCGTTGGTACGTTCGCGGTCTTGGAAATCGAAGAGTCGATCCACTTCTGTGCCGCTGCCTGGATATCGACGTGCTCAGCCGGTGTGATATCTTCCGAGGCAATGAACTGTTCGGGCAGCTTGGTTTTTTCATCATCCGAACCGGGTATTGCCGCCTGGTTTACCAGCGCGCGGTAGGCCAGCAGTTCGTAGCTGAACACCTCTATCTTTTCCTTGCTCTTTTTACCTTCGCGGATGACATTGCGACTATAGTGGTGGGCAAAACTCGGTTCGATGCCGTTTGAGGCATTATTCGCGAGCGACAGCGAAATCGTGCCGGTTGGCGCAATCGAAGAGTGATGCGTGAAACGACCGCCCTCCTCCGCCAAAGCAGCAATCAATTCCGGCTCGATCGCGGCAACCTGTTGCATGTAGCGGCTGTATTTTGCATGCAGCACAGACCCGCGCACCGAATCGCCTATCCGGTAACCGTCCGCGACCAGTTCCGGCCGCATGCGCAACATCGCAGCGGTAATCCTGAACATCTCGTTCATTATGGGCGCCGGGCCTTTTTCCCGTGCCAGTTCCAACGACTCCTGCCATCCGGCGATGGCCATTTCCCGCGCCACTTTATCGGTGAAATCCAGCGATTCCTTCGAGCCGTATTTCATACCCAGCAGCACCACGGTCGATCCCAGGCCCAGAAAGCCCATGCCGTGACGGCGCTTGCGCTCGATCTCATCACGTTGCTTGCCTAGCGGCAAGCCGTTGATTTCAACAACATTATCCAGCATCCGGGTAAACACTTTAACGACATTTCGATACTCGTCCCAGTTAAATTTCGCTTCGGATGTAAAGGGCCGCTCGACGAACCGGGTCAGGTTGATCGAACCCAGCAGACAGGCACCGTAGGGGGGTAATGGCTGTTCGCCGCAAGGGTTGGTTGCGCGGATATTCTCGCAGAACCAGTTGTTGTTCATTTCATTGATACGGTCGATCATGATGAAACCCGGTTCGGCAAAGTCGTAGGTGGATGACATGATCATGTCCCACAGGCGCCGTGCCGGCAGGGTCTTGTATACTTTGCAGGCCACCAGGCCATCTTCGCGTTTGACGTAGTCGTCCAGCAGGGGCCACTCCCGCCACAACACCTTTTCCGGGTCGTCGATATCCAGTTCACCGACTTCCTGCGGGGTCATCGGAAACGCCAGCGCCCAATTTTCGTTGGCTTCAACGGCGCGCATGAATTCGTCGGTGACCAACAACGAGCAGTTGAACTGGCGCAAACGCCCGTCCTCGCGTTTTGCCCGGATAAACTCCATCACATCGGGGTGACCGATATCAAACGTCGCCATCTGCGCGCCCCTTCTGCCGCCTGCCGAAGAGACCGTGAAGCACATCTTGTCATAGATATCCATGAAGCTCAGCGGGCCGGAGGTATACGCCCCGGCGCCGGATACGTAAGCGCCCTTGGGACGCAGAGTCGAGAATTCGTAGCCAATGCCGCAACCCGCCTTGAGCGTCAATCCCGCCTCGTGCACTTTATCGAGAATCCCATTCATGGAATCCTTGATGGTTCCCGACACCGTGCAATTGATCGTCGAGGTTGACGGTTTGTGTTCGCGTGCGCCCGCGTTGGAGATGATCCTGCCGGCGGGTATGGCACCACGCCGCAACGCCCATAAAAAGGACTTGTACCATTGTTCGCGCAATTCCCTTGTCTTTTCGACCCCGGCAATGGCAAGCGCAATCCTCTTGTTCGTATCATCGATGCTGGCATCGATGCATTCCCCGATTTTCGACTTCAAGCGATATTTCTTATCCCATATATCCAGCGATGCTTCCTGGAAAGGAACTGCTTGAATATCAGTATCTATGGCCTCAACTCGAACGCTGCTCATGAATTATCCCGTTTAAACTTTTGGTTTTATTTGATTATAGACACAAGCAATTGTGCCGTCCCCTCCTGAAAAACACAAGATATTGTGTCTGAGATTGCGAACGATACCGACGATTGGCGGCACTGTCAAATCCGTTTACGGGCGCACTCGACACCACAAAAACTCTGTATTATTTTTCTTATTTCATACGCTTACAGCGGCTTCGGTGATTTTTACCGGATCTGCCTTGCCTTGCAAAGTCATGAGAACCTTGTGAATCTAAGGCTTTCGTTTCGTCGCAAAATAAAAAAAAGCTGGTGATTCGTCCATGGATGAATATTATGCAGCCGGATTTGCTCCCGCAGTGGTCGCTTTAGCAGGGATCAACGTGACGCGACTGGAACCCTGGCAGTGTGGCACTGCAGCATGCTTTGAGGGCAAAGCAGAACATCGCGAGCAGAAAATTCGTAGCACGGCGGATTGGTCTGAAACTTTAGCGTTATACTGATGGCCCGATCGCCAACCAGGCAGGTCCTCTGCCCTCTCCTGCAAGACGTTTTTATATGTTACACATCATCCTCTTCCAACCCGAGATTCCACCTAACACCGGCAATATCATACGTCTGTGCGCGAATACCGGTGCCAGTCTCCACCTGGTGGGACCGCTTGGATTTCAACTGGATGACGCCCGTGTCAAAAGAGCGGGACTCGACTATGCAGAAATGACGCGGGTCAGGCAATACGCGCACTGGAGCGCGTTC
>JBFZEL010000312.1:0-5604 GCA_041306925.1 Lysobacterales bacterium | reverse complement strand
GCCTGGTATCCGCGTTACTCGAGTCGGGTGTCACCGTACGGGCAATGATACGTCCCGGCAGGCAAGCCGATGAGAGGCTCCCCGAAGCTTGCGAACAAATCCCCGCAGACCTGGCAGATGTGGAAAAACTCGCCGCTGCCACTGCCGGTTGCGGCGCGGTGATCTATTGCGCCGGTAGCGTCAGGGGGCGCGCTGCCACCGACTTTTCCGCCGCGAATGTCAAGGGTGTCAAAGCCATGTGCAAGGCGCTGGCAGGTGCAGAACATCCCCCGCCGCTGTTGCTCATATCTTCACTTGCCGCAAGCCGGCCGGAGTTGTCCGACTATGCCAACAGCAAGCACGAAGGTGAAAAGGTTTTACTGTGTAATGCGAACCTGCCGTGGACCATATTGCGACCACCCGCCGTGTATGGGCCCGGTGACAGGGAAATGTTGCCGTTATTGAAAATGATCCGGCGCGGCCTGCTCGCACACGCCGGTCCCGCCGGGCAGAAATTATCATTGCTGCACGTGGATGACCTGGTCGAAGCGGTCATGCGGTGGTTGTCAGTACCACAAAAGTGTCTGCACAAGACCTATGCAATCGATGACGGCACCCCGGGTGGTTATGACTGGATGGCCATAGGTGAGGCTGTTAGTGAAGGAACATTCCGCCTGCTGGGCGTGCCGCGTTTTCTGTTAGAGGGTGCGGCGCGCTTGAACCTGCTTTTTTCTGCGTTGTTCGGTTACGCGCCCATGCTGTCACCGGGCAAGGTGCGTGAACTGGTGCAACCGGAATGGCTCTGTGACAACAGCGCTTTTACGCAGGATACCGGTTGGCGACCACGGCTGAATTTGACGCAGGGGGCGCAGCAGTTGTTCACCCCACAAGGCCGGTAATTCGTCCGTGTGCTATGCAGCTAACGCAAATTCGTCCATCCTGGGCTACAATTCCCACACTCTTGCGACCGTAAGCAGGCGGAGCCTCAATGAACCATTCGAAACAAGCAGTGGGCGAAATGCTCGCTGAAATCCTGACCCGGTATCTCAAGAACAACTGGGCGGATTCACCCTCCAGCAACAAGACGATAACCCCGGCCACCAACATGGTGACCGAATTGCAACTCGATTCCTTCCAGGTCATGGAGTTCATGCTGGAAGTCGAAGACCACTTTGACATCGCCGTCGATCTCGACAGCCTGTCAAACATCCACACCATCGATGACCTTGCGGGCGTTGTCATCGCACACCAGGATTAGATTGGCATGTCACTTCTGGATAAGTTTTCTGTTGCCAGGGAATTGAAATCGGGCCTGGAGCACGCCGGCAAGAATCCCACCAGTGTCGTCTTCGACAGGCTCAATTCGGCCACCGAGGGCGTTGTTGAGGGCCGCATAACCATACTTGCGGGTACCAACAATTACCTGGGTCTGACCTTTGACCCGGCCTGCATTGCGGCCGGCGTTGCCGCCATGCAGGCACAGGGCACCGGCACCACCGGTTCACGCATGGCCAACGGCAGTTACACGGCGCACGGGGCGCTTGAAGCAGAGTTGGCAGATTTTTACGGCTGTCCATACGCGATGGTGTTTTCAACCGGTTACGCCGCCAATCTCGGTGTTCTGAGCGCCGTGCTGGGCAAAGGCGATGCGGTGCTGCTCGATGCAGACGCCCACGCAAGTCTTTACGACGGCTGCCGTATGAGCGAAGCAGACATTTACCGCTTCAAGCACAACGATGTACAGAGTCTCGAACGGCGTATCGCCCGCCTGGGTGAACGCGCCGGGCGCTGCCTGATTGTCGTTGAGGGCATGTACAGCGTATTGGGCGATTGCGCACCGTTACAGGAAATCGTGGCCATCAAGGAACGCTATGGCGCGCAGTTGCTGGTCGACGAGGCGCATTCTCTGGGGGTTTTTGGTGAACGCGGTTGCGGCGTAGCCGAGGTGCAGGGCGTCCTGGACAAGGTGGATTTTATCGTCGGTACCTTCAGCAAGAGCCTGGGCGCGATGGGTGGATTTTGCGTCAGCCGGCACGCTGCATTAAGCCTGTTCCGCTACGTATCCCGGCCGTTCATGTTCACGGCGTCACCCAGTCCGGCGGTGATGGCCACGACCCGCGAGGCGTTGCGGCAGTTGCGTACCAACCCGCATCTTAAGGAAACCCTGTGGGTGAACGCAAGACGGCTGTATGCCGGTTTACAGGACCTTGGTTTCGAACTCGGCCCCGAGATCAGCCCGGTGATCGCGGTGCGTTGCCAGGACCGGGCAGCGGCGCTTGCGCATTGGAACCGGCTGCTGCAAGCGGGCTTGTACGTCAACATGATGCTGCCCCCGGCGACACCCGGCGGCGGGAGTTTCCTGCGTTGCAGTGTCAGCGCGGCGCACACGCCTGAACAGATCACGACAATCATCGAAAAGTTTGCGGAATTAAAGCAGTTCTAGTCATTATTATCCCTCTTGATCTGGGGGGACGCTGGGGCGGGTAGTTAGTTCCAGGACTCGCTTATGTTCAGGATGAACGGTATGCCGCGGGCGCAGGGATGCGCAAGAGCGGCCAAGCACATCCTTGTGTCGCTCGATACTCGGCTTCCTGCCTCGTACGGTCCTGCAACTAACTACCCGCCCCAGCGTCTGGCAAACCCCGTGCAAAACTGTCAGAAACCACTGACCTTTCGTCACCTGCAAAGCCGAGGGTGTGCGGTGCCTTACTTCAGGACCGTGAGCGACATGGATGTCGCGACCGAGCGTACACGGACGTATTCACAGCGAGTCCTGAAGTAAGGCACTGCATGGCCTCGGCGCCCATACAGAAACCGAAACAATAGTCCAATTGTGGTCACCACAAAGCAGCCTGGAATGGGGGCTTTACTTGAGTGTGGGTAATTCAGATTCGATGGGACAGCAGTGAGCTCCAGTTGCTCGTGCGAAACGTAATATTGCCGGGTAACGGGTTGGCCGTCCTAGCGGAACGCACCCTGGCGATAAAGTTTCCATAACAGGGGCCAGGCGAAAATCAACGGATGTTTGAGTTGCCGTGGCGTCGGCTCGATGTACAGACCGGAATGTCTCTCAATTTTCCACAACAGGTACTGCAGTGGTTCATTGAATGTGAATGCGGCCTTGAGCAGACGCAACATCGACAGCAGTTTGCCCTGTGCGCGCCGTAACCACCAACTGAACGAAGACAGCTTGCAGGCATATGCACCACTCTGGTTTTGATACAGGTTGGTGGTGCCCGTTTGTGAGAGTAAAGGATGCTTCAGTGCAAATGCGCTCGTGGCAGCGTCGTACCAGGCGGGGTCAAACGTGTATATGGATTCTCCGCGGTCACCGCTCTCGGTGCGCAGTTCACACTGATAGGTCAGCGCCAGGCCACGTGTCCATAATTCGGCGCTGCTGAAATGCTCCCCCATGACGGGCAACACACGCTTGATAAAAGTAGCGGATGCATGCTCCAGCGCCTCTGCCAGGACCCTCCGGGTTGCTTCGTCCCTGGCGTACAGGACTTCGCAGGGTTGCGCAAACCGCGCCCAGAAATAGGAATGAAAATCCCTGCGCATGGATCTGTGAAAACGGTTCAGCGTCAAAAGTGCGTATTTTGCCCTGATCCCGCCGTCACCTGTTTGCGCACCTTCCCTATCCGGATGGATGTGATAGACATTGGGTGGCAGCAGGCGGCACAACCATCCCTGCCAGGCGGAATCAAGCGTGTGGTAATCCTCTACCAGCACATAGAAGTCCAGCATGGTGTCCCTTTTGCCGCGCAGCCAGGATCCATACACCAGGATTGCCAGCAGGGCCTCAGCGTGTTTCTGCCTGATTTCCTCGACCAGGCACGCAATACCCGGGTCTTGCCGGGAATCCGTCTGCCGGTCTTCGCTGTCGCCGCTGTTCGGGTTCATCTGTCGGGCGTTTCAGGTTTGCCGCACAGCGCGGAAATTTATAGAAACAAGCGCGTAATGGGTCATGTTATATTGCAAACCGGATCAATGGTGAGAAAGCCGCCGGGCGGGTTTTGGGTTTCTATGCAAGACCGGATTATAGACAGTGCCGTATTCATCAGCAAAGACAAGGATGTATTTGCGTGCGCCTGATTCACCTGACCGATCCCCATCTGAGCACGCTCGAGGGTGTAAACCCGTCATCGCTGCCGGGTAAACGCCTGTCCGGTTACCTGTCGTGGCGTTTCAACCGCCGCAAACAATACCTGCCGGCGGTGCTTGAACGGTTGGTGGCGGCGGTCAAAACGGAAAATGCCGATCAGATCCTCTTGACCGGTGACCTGGTGCACATCGGCCTTGCGACAGAGATCACGCAGGCGGCGAAATGGCTGGCCGCCCTGGACAGCCCCGCAAGGCTCATGCTGGTGCCCGGTAACCATGACATTTACGCTGGCGGCAGTGCCGGGGAAGTGGTCAGGGCGTGGTCGGAATACCTGTTTCAAGCCACGCCGCCGGCGGTATCCGCAAACGCGGCGGATCGTTACCCGGTAGTGCGCAGGCTTGGGAAAATCGACCTGATCGGGCTCACAACGGCCTGTGTTACACCGGTCTTCATGGCCAGCGGTAAGTTGGGCCAGGAACAGTTAAAGAGGCTGGCAAGCCTGCTGCAACAGGCCGCCCAAGAAGGACAAATGGTATTGTTGTTGATACACCACCCGCCACTGCCGGGAATGACTGACTGGCGCAGGGCGCTCGCCGACGCCGGGGCTCTCGAAGCGGTATTGAAAAGCCATCCCCCGGCGCTGATTTTTTACGGTCATCTGCACCATAACCACGCACAGCAGTGGGGCGCTACCCGTATGTTTTGCACTGCGGCGGCGTCGAGTAGCAGTGACGCTTCCTACCGCGTGATTGACATCATGGACCGGGCCGGTCGCTGGTCTTTTCACATGAGCCTGAAGACACTGTTTATTGATAGCGCCGGTGAAGTGGGCTTCGTAACCATAGACGAGCAGTCCTGGGAGATTGAAAAAGCGCCCTGACCTGTCATCAGAGCCATTGGTGGCGGATTGCCAAAATCGCCACGATCAACAGGATGAATGGTGGTGCCAGGATAAGCAACGAGGGGTCCAGACCCAGGATACCGGCGAGGTGGCCACTGAGTTGCTGGAGCAGGTAGAAGCCGATCCCGATCAGGCCGCCGGTCAACGCGCGCTGGCTGGCCGAGACCGTCCGCACCGAACCAAGCAGCAGGGGCAAGGACAGCAGCGCCATTGCCAGTATACTTGGCAAGAGACTGATCTGCTGCCACAGCACGATTTCGTAGCGGTGCGTATCCAGTTGATTGCGCTTGAGATTTGAGATGGTTTTCAGCAAATCACTGGGCGCCAGTGCTGCCAATGGCAAAATCAACGCGGCGGCCTGGTCGGCCGAAAGCAGGGCATCCCATTGCATGTTGTCACGTCTGGTCTCGAACACCCGGCCGTCCTCGAAGCGGCTTTCCAGGACGTCGATCAAAAGCCAGTTCTGCTGTTCGATATAAAGTGCACTGGATGCCTGGAGCAACTGCGTCAGGCGGCCGCTCTCGTCGGTCGTAAAAATTTCGATGTCGGCCAGGTTGCGTTCGGACTGCATCTTTCTGACCCGGATGAAATGTTTTTCATTGCGGGTCCAGAGCGCCTT
>JBFZEL010000311.1:0-4886 GCA_041306925.1 Lysobacterales bacterium | reverse complement strand
TCGGGGTGGCGCTGCCGCCCGTCACCCGCCAGCAGTTGGGCGGGTTGCTCGGTGCCGCGCTCGGCGCGGATCGACTGGAGCAATTCAAACATTATCTGCGCGAACACCAACCGGTCGTGTTCGTCGGCCCGTACGAACACCAAACCAAAGAAATAACCTGGCGCGAAAAACAAGCCACCGTGGTCTCGGTACAACAGGACAAGGACGGCGGTATCGACCTGAACCACCTCGAAGCATTGTTGCAGGAGCCGGCCTACCGGGACCGCAGACGCATTGGCTCATTTTCCGCGGCATCCAATGTCACCGGCATCAAGTCCCCGGTGCACCAGATCGCCGCCCTGCTGCACCGCTTTGATGTGATCGCCTGTTTCGATTTTGCCGCCAGCGCGCCGTACGTAAAAATTGACATGAACCCGCCCGCCGGTCAATACGCCGGCGATGCCTCGCTGGATGCGATATTTATCTCGCCGCACAAGTTCCTCGGCGGCCCCGGTTCCAGCGGTGTGCTGGTATTCAACGAGCGGCTTTACCACCGGGAACTGCCACCCACGGTCAGCGCGGGCGGCACGGTCGATTACGTCGGCCCGACCCACCAGGATTTCATCACCCACATCGAAGACCGTGAAAAACCCGGTACGCCGGGCGTGCTGCAGGTCCTGAAGGCGGCCATGGTTTTCGAGATCAAGGACAACGTCGGCGTCGCCCGCATCGAACAGCGGGAAGACGAGTTGCTGACCAGGGTATTCGAGCGCTGGCTCGCCAATCCGCGCATCGAAATACTCGGCAACCAGGACCCGTCGCGGAGGGTCGGGATTGTTTCTTTCAATATCAGGGCGGGCAGCGACAAACCCGGCGGCAGCTATTATTTACATCCCAAGTTCGTCACCACGTTGCTGAACGACCTGTTTGGCATCCAGTCACGCGCGGGTTGCTCCTGCGCCGGTCCGTACGGCCACCGCCTACTGGGTATCGATGAGAAAACCTCCGATGAATACCGCGTCTGTGTCACGGATGGTTATTCCGGCGTCAAGCCGGGTTGGTGCCGGGTCAGCCTGCACTACGTGATGGACGATCTCGAAGTCGGTTTTCTGCTCGACGCGGTTGAATTTGTCGCCCGCCACGGTGAGTCGTTTTTGCCGCTCTACGACTTCGACCTGTTTGACGGCGCCTGGAGCAGAAAAAACGATTCAACCTGTCTCAGGCGCTTTTCACTGCAGGCCGCCCTGAAGGCCGGCGGGGTTGATGAAACACCTATGCCTCACGCGGAAAGGCAGGCGCGTTATGCGGCTTACCTGCAAGAGGCCATGGCATTGGCCCAGGAACTTGAGCGGCAGGGTCAGTCCGGGCAGCATGTCCTCGAAGGCACGCTGGGTGAGTTGCAATTCTTCACCCTGCCGGAATGTTGCATCAACCCGGAAACCAGGGCAAAACACCGGCAACTGATGGGCAAGATCAAGGTCATGTTCAACCGGTAAAAAACCCGCCTCAGTCCCACCTCAGTCGACTTTCAGATTGACCTGGTCCAGCGGTAAAACCGTCGTGCTCTTTTGCTCTTTCAGGGCAAAGCTGGTGTTGACCGTGCGCACCACGCCGATTTTCAGCAGGTACTCACTGAGAAAGTCCTGGTAGGACGCCATATCCGGCGCCACGACTTTCAACATGTAGTCGTGTCCGCCGCTGGTGGCGTGGCATTCCAGCACCTGCGGCGCGCTCATGATGGCGCGGTCAAATTTTTTGACGTTTTCGGAACTGTGATCGTGCAGGGTTACATGCGTGAAACCCATGATGGACAAACCCACCTTGTGACGGTCGAGCACCGCCGCGTAATGACTGATGACGCCCGCTTCTTCAAGGGCGTGCAAACGACGCCAACTCGGCGAAGGAGACAACGACACCTCCCTGGCCAGATCCCGGTTGGATAGCCTGCCGTCCTTCTGCACGGCCTTGAGGATTGACACATCCCACTTGTCCAATTTCATGGCAATTTACTCATTCGTTATTTAAATATTTGGAAATTATATACCGCAATTCATCAATTCATGGTATCTAAAAACAATTATATGCTTAACGAAGGGGTATATAATTTTTACAGGAACCAGTCAACGGAGTATCGAGTATGCCAACGGTCAGGTCCATCACTCACCTCGATCATACAAAACATACCCATGCCACCGGGCTCGACTGGAAACGCATTGCCTACCTGACGCTGTTATCACGCGCCATCGACGACCTCGAGGAACAGGAACTCCTCAAGAACCGCGAAGTACTCTACCAGTTTTCGGCGCGCGGCCACGACATGGCCCAGATCATACTGGCAACCCTGCTCGACCACCCGGGTGATGCGGCGACCGGCTACTACCGTTCACGGCCGTTCCTGCTGGCGCTTGATCTGGACCTGGAAGATGCCATCGCCGGCCCGATGATGCGTTCCGGCGGCATGAGCGACGGTCGCGACATCGGCGTGGTATTCAACCTGCCAAAAAGGGATGGCAGACCCTGTTTCCTGCCAATGAGCGGCGGCGTCGGCTCGCAGTACGGACCTGCTTCAGGCTGGGCCGAGTCGATCGTCTACAAGAGCAGGCAACTCGCAGACACCCGCAGCGCAGGCGCCATTGCTGTCGCGCTTGGCGGTGACGCCTCGACTTCGACCAGTGGTTTCTGGGCGGCCCTGAACAATGCCACCACCCGCAAGCTGCCGATGCTGTTTTACATCGAGGACAACGGTTACGGCATCTCGGTACCGAGCGACGCGCAGACGCCGGGCGGCAATATCGCCAAAAACCTGGCGTCTTTCAAAAACCTGTACATCCTCGATGGCGACGGTTGCGACCCGGTGCAGTCCACCACTTACCTGTCACGCGCCGTGCAGCATGTCCGCGAAGGCCACGGCCCGGCGCTGGTGCGTCTCAGCGTGCCACGCCTGTCCGGACATTCCGGCCAGGACACCCAAAAATACAAGAGCGAAAAGCAGATCGCCGCCGAAAAAAGCCGCGATCCATTGCCGCGTTTGCATGATTTTGTCATCTCCGAAAACCTGATGACAAAACAGGACTGGGCGGCGACCGTGAGCCAGGTCCAGCAGGATCTCAGGGTTGCCCTCGCCAGGGTGCGTAAACGCCCGCAACCGGAGCCTTTGGCTATCCAGCGTTTTGTATTCAGCGAAACAGACCAGCACGGCCAACCGGAATTGCAGCAACAGGGCGGCCTGTTGCCCGACGGCCATGTATTCCCGGCAACGTCCAGGGAAGCGCAGACCGGGGGTGAGCGCATCAACATGCTGACCGCCATCCGCCGCACACTGGATGTCGAACTGACGTGCAACCCGAAAGTGGTTGTTTTCGGCGAAGACGTCGGCCCCAAGGGCGGGGTTCACGCGGCCACGCTCGGCCTGCAGGACAAACATGGCAAAGGCCGGGTTTTCGACACCAGCCTTTCCGAAGAAGGCATCATCGGCCGCGCGGTCGGCATGGCGGCAGCCGGTCTGATGCCCGTGCCTGAAATCCAGTTCCGCAAATACGCCGACCCCGCCGAAGAACAGCTGAATGACTGTGGCACGATGCGCTGGCGCACGGCCAACCGCTTTGCCGCACCGATGGTGGTGCGTATTCCCGGCGGCTTCTTCAAGGCTGGCGACCCCTGGCACAGCCAGAGCAATGAAGTGAAGTGGCTGCACGCCATCGGCTGGCAACTGGCCATGCCATCCAATGCCCGCGACGCCGTGGGTCTTTTACGCACTGCGATGCGGGACAACAACCCGACGATCTTTTTCGAACACCGCTCGATGCTCGACGACGCATGGGCCAGGCGTCCGTATCCCGGTGACGATTTTGTCATCCCGTTCGGCTCGGCCGCCAACGTCCGCGAAGGCGACAGGCTGACCGTGGTCACGTGGGGCGCGATGGTGCCACGATGTGAAAAAGCGGCCGATGACCTCGGCGGCAACATCGATGTCATCGACCTCAGAACGCTTTCACCGTGGGACAGGGACAGCGTGCTCAAGTCGGTCAAACGCACCCACCGCTGCCTGATCGTCCACGAGGACAATATCACCGCCGGGTTTGGCGCGGAAATCGCCGCTTACCTGACGGAAAATATCTTTTTCGACCTGGACGCACCACCCCGCCGCCTGGCGATGCCGGATGTTCCAAACCCGCACAACCCGGTATTGATGGATTCTGTCGTGCCCAACGTTGAACGTATCACGGTCGCCATGCAAGACCTGCTCGGGTTTTAGGGTGCCGCGGCAGCTACCGGCAGTGACCCGCACGATTGAAATCCGCTTTCCTGAAGATCAACAGGAAGGCACCGAGGCGACGGTAACCCGCTGGCTGGTCGCCGAAGGTGACAGTGTGGCCGCACACGACCCGGTGGTTGAAATCGAAACGGACAAGGTGGTGCTTGAAATCGCCGCACCTGAGGCGGGCAGGATTACCGCAATAAGAATACGACAGGACGAGGCAGCCAGCCCCGGCGACGTCCTCTGCCTGTTGGATACCTTTGATGAACCCGGCATGCAAGCGGCGACTGAAGCCGGCGCCGCACCGGCCGCAGACGCAAGCGTCAAACCACCGGAAAGGGCGCGGCTGAGCCCCGCGGTCAAGCAACGCGCGGCCGAACTTCAACTGGATTTGAGCGGTGTCACCGGCAGTGGCCGGGACGGCAGGATCACGCTGCAGGATGTCGAGGCACTGGCCGCCGGCAGGCAATCCAGGGTGGTCGCGCCAGCGCCGCCGGCAGCCAGGCAACCGGCCGTGCCCGCTGCAGGTTCGGAGATTGTGCCGCACGACAGGATGCGCAAACGCATCGCCGACAACATGGTCGCCAGCCTGATGCAAACCGCGCCGCACGTCACTGCCATATTCGAGGCGGACCTCTCAGCCGTGATG
>JBFZEL010000310.1:0-14506 GCA_041306925.1 Lysobacterales bacterium | reverse complement strand
GCGGGTCCTGGGGGCTTTCCAATTTTGTCTGGTAGAGGGTTGCTTCGATAGCACCCAGCTTGTCTTCCAGTACCTTGGCAGATTCGAGCAGACCGGCAAACTGTTCATCCTCAGCCATGCGCTTTTCCAGCGCATTCAGTTGCGCATTGGCTTCACGGATACGCGTGATGGCGCGATTGTTATCTGTCAGGGTCTGGTTGATGCCGGAGACAAATTCGTACTGGGCCTGGTAGTCCGCCGCAGACACTGCAAGGCGTGGATCCGCGCGTACTTCAAATTCGACCGTCTGTTGCCTGTCGCCGAACCTGAGGGTGGCCTGGTAGCCGCCGGGTACGGCCCGCATGCCCTGCAGCGCGTCGTTCCACAGCACCAGGTCCTTGAACTTCTCGACACTGGCATAACGCAGGTCCCAGACAAACAGGTTCAGACCCGCCCTGGTTTCGAGTTGCCGGTCATCGTCACCGGGCAGCGGGTCTTCCTTGTCCCTTTGTTCTTCGGGTTTGGGTGTGAAAGTACGGATGACGCCGCCATCCCTGTCCGCTACTTCCAGCGAAATGTCGCTGCCGGGCGCCGGTTTTTCAGCCAGCCAGTAATACAGGGCCACACCGTCCGGCGGGTTGCTGCCCATGTTTTCAGGTTCCTTGTCCGCACCGTTGTTTAAACGCCAGGTTGGGGCGGGCGTGAACAGGTGCTGTGCCTCGCGGAACACGGCTTCGTCCGCCTGGCGCAATATTTCGACATGGTCCAGGATCCAGTAACCGCGCCCCTGGGTGGCGGCCACCAGGTTGCCCTCCTTGAGTGCCAGGTCGGTGATGGGCACCAGCGGCAGGTTGAGCTGCATGCCCTGCCAGTTTTTGCCATCATCCTTTGACACATGGACGCCGAATTCGGTACCGGCAAACAACAAACCACGTTGGTCCCTGTCGGCACGGATGACTCGGGTGAAATGGCCGGCTGGAATCCCCGTCGTGATTTTTTCCCAGTTTTTGCCAAAATCCGTGGTCTTGAACAGGTAAGGCTGGAAATCGTCATTTTTATAGGCGGTCGCGGCGAGATACAGGCCGCCCGCTTCAAACGGATGGGCCTCGATTGAGTTGATCTGGATTTCAACCGGTAAACCGTTTTTGCCCCCAGTGGGGGTGACATCGGTCCAACTCTGACCGTCATCCCGGCTGACGTGCACCAGGCCGTCGTCGGAACCGGTCCAGATGACACCGGCCTCTAACTGCGATTCCGCCACGGCGAAGATCGTGCCGTAGTACTCGACACTGGTATTGTCCTTGGTGATCGGCCCTCCGGACGGGCCCTGTTTGTCCTTGATATTGCGGGTCAGGTCCGGACTGATGGCCTGCCACGTCTGGCCTTCGTCGGTGGTTCTGAAGAGCACATTAGCCGCTGCGTACAGGGTGTTGGGAGCGTGCGGCGAGAACAGTATCGGGAAGTTCCAGTTGAAGCGGTATTTCAGTTCTGCGGCGCCCCAGCCCATCGGATCGTCCGGCCATACATTGACCGCGCGCACATCGCCATTGCCGTGGTCGTACCTGTTCAGGTAGCCGCCGTAGGATCCGCCGTAAACGATATCCGGGTTATCCGGGCGGGCGACCACGTGGCCGCTTTCCCCGCCTGCGGTAGGTTCCCAGTCGCGTAAGCCGATGGCGTCATCGAAGGCCGAGCGGGAGCGAATCCTGACGGCCGAATTGTCCTGCTGACCACCCAGCAGATGGTAGGGGAAGGCGTTATCCGTCGAAACCCGGTACATCTGCGCGGTGGGTTGGTTGGATTGCACCGACCAGTTTGCGCCGCCGTCATAGCTGACGTTGGCGCCGCCGTCGTTGGCTTCGATCATGCGCTGCGTATCATTCGGGTCGATCCACAGGTCGTGGTTGTCACCATGTGGCGTGGAGATTTCTTCGAAGGTTTTACCGCCGTCCCTGGATTTGTGGAACTCGACGTTCATAACGTAGACCACGTCCTCATCGACCGGATCGGCCTCGATGCGAGTGTAATACCAGGCCCTCTGACGCAGTTTGCGTTCCTTGTTGACGCGCTTCCAGGTCTTGCCGGCATCGGTGGAACGGAACACGCCACCTTCCGCCGCCTCGATGATCGCATAGAGGTTATCCGGGTTGCTGCGTGAAACGCTGATACCTGCAATACCCAGCGGCGGCTTTGGCATACCCTCGTTTTCGGAGATGGATTGCCAGTTCTCGCCACCATCGGTGGTTTTCCATAGCTTTGAACCTTCGCCGCCGGACTCGAGGCTGTAGGGCGTGCGGATGACGCGCCAGGTACTGGCGTACAGGATACGCGGATTGGTCGGGTCCATCGCCAGGTCGACCACGCCCGCCCGGTCATTGACATAGAGAATCTTCTGCCAGGTCTTGCCGCCGTCGGTGGAGCGGAACACGCCGCGTTCGTCATTGGGGCCGAACAGGTTGCCCATGGCGGCGACATATACAATGTCGGGGTCGGTGGGATGAATCCGGATGCGCGGGATGCGCTGGCTGTTTTGAAGACCTGCATTTGACCAGGTCCGTCCGGCATCGGTTGACTTCCAGACGCCGTTGCCGACAGAAACATTACCGCGTACGGTTTTTTCACCGGTGCCGACATAGATCACGTTCGGATCCCACGATGATACGGCGACCGCACCGATGGAACCGCCAAAAAAACCGTCCGAAATATTCTTCCAGGTGCCGCCGCCGTTGGTGGTTTTCCAGACACCGCCGCCGGTCGAGCCGAAGTAAAAGGTTTGCCGGTCCTGCGGGATACCGGTGACCGCCGCCGAACGTCCACCGCGGTAGGGTCCGACCTCGCGCCACTTCAAGCCTTTGAGTTTGCTTTCATCAAAGGCGCCCGCTGTTTGCGCCAACAGGCAAAACAGCAGTGCCGGTAATAGTGCAAGGCGTGACATTGGCTCCTCCCGGTTTTTATATTCAAGGGCAGCCGGGTGATTATGGCAAATTTGGGAGTGGCGGTCAGGTACAATTGCCGGTGCTCGCAAAGAATGAAGCAATATGCGTGTAAACGCGGGTGGTTGCCGGGTTTTCAGACTTTTCGCGTGGATTGGGTTCAAGCCATCACAAGCCGCCGGGGATTTTCAATGCTGTCCATCAATAAGAATGACAAACGCGGCATCCTCTTTGCACTGCTGGGTTTCAGCCTGTTTTCGGTGGGCGACATGTTGATCAAGCTGCTTGCCGACAGCGGCTTTGAGCCGCCGGAAGTGGCCTTTTTCCTGCAGCTTTTTTTCCTGCCCATGCTGCTCGCCCTGTCTCCCTGGATCGGCGGGCTCAGGGCGACGCTGCGCACGGACAACCTCTGGTTGCACGTGTTGCGCGCCCTGGGCGGGGTCGTGATTTTTTACATGATGATCAACGGCTTCAAACAGCTGGGTATGGCCATGTCCTACACCCTGATCTTCATGGGTCCCTTTTTTGCGACGGTGCTGGCAGCCGTCATCCTCAGGGACAAGGTCGGATTGTATCGCTGGTTTTCGCTGCTCGGCGGGTTCGCGGGCATCCTGGTCGTGTTGCGTCCCAGCACCGGGCAGGTCAGTCTGGCCGCCCTGGGGATACTGCTTGCCGCCTTGCTGTTTGCGGTCAACACCATCATTGCACGCAGGATCGGGGAGCATGAGCCGTTGCTGGCTTTCTCGCTGTTTGGATCGGTCATCGCGATGCAGGTATTTGGCGCCATGATCTTCTGGGACGGACAGGCAAGGATTCCAAGCGGCGGTGAGTGGGGCCTGTTCGCCCTCATTGGCGTATTTCACGTCGGCGGAAGCCTGCTGACATCGCGGGCTTTCTCCATGACCGAGACCGCGCTGGTGGCGCCTTTTCACTATGTCCAGCTGCTGTGGGGGACGCTGTTCGGCATCACGATTTTCTCCACCGTGCCCGATGCCTGGATGGCGCTTGGCGCGAGTTTTATCGTCATGAGCGGCCTGTTCCTGATCTATCGCGAGCATATCCGCCACCGCGAACTCACCACCGGTATCACCGCGCATGGCGGGTTTGGCCAGGATTAACCTGCTGCTTCACCTTATAACTTCCATGTTCGCGATCAAAAGCGAAAAGCCGCCCGGTAGTCTGTCCGCGATCAGAAAGCCGATCTGCCTGATCAGGGCAGGGTTGATGGCGCCCGCTTCTTTGACGATGCGCCCCCTGAACACCGGTTCGAATTCCGCGTAGGCCAGGTCGAGCACCTGGACGGTTCCATCGGTCGCAAACTCGCGTTTCCAGGCGATCCCGTCGAAATGATGGTCCTGCCGCAAGCGCAGCTGATAACTGCGGCCATCGCCCCTGACGGTCAGGCGGATGCCCCGTGTATCTGTCAAGTCCGCATCGACAGACCTGCGCACTGACGAGAATCCCCCATTATTTTCCAGGGATAATTTCCCGCGGAAGTTCAATCCGCCCTCGGCCAATACCATCCCGCCGGATGAAAGCCCCCCCATGACGGCATCGTTGATGGCGTGCCATGGATCGATTGACATGTTCAACATGAGGAAAGCTCCGGTGGCGGCAAAAACACCCTTCTGACATTTGCCGTGAAATAAAGATTTGACAATGTATAATTATTGTATAACAATATGAACAGTAAGAACACGAAATATTGTGCATATTGCCGATGTGCAATCTTGACCCATAGGGTCCAGGCCTGAAAGCTTACAGTATTTATATAGGCTATATTTTTCATTTACTTAATGCCAGTGTTGTGTTACCCGTCTCGAGCCCATTTGCCCCGGCCTGCCGGGGCTTTTTTAAACAGGCGGCACTTTTTGCAAGTTTTTTAATAAAAGGCACGTGATCAGCATGTATAAGAAATTAAATCTGAGAATGTCGCACGAAAATCGACCGGTCGGCAAACACTATGAATGAATTGGCGACCATTGACGAAACGCAGGACAGCGCCTGCTACCCCATCCGCACGGTAGCCGACCTGACCCATGTCAATCCAATCACGCTGCGTGCATGGGAACGGCGTTACGGCTTGTTCGAACCGGTGCGCAAGGCCAGTGGCCACCGGTTATACACGCAGGGCCACGTTGACCTGATTACGCGTGTGGTGGGTCTGCTTGACCGCGGTCTGCGCATCGGCCAGATCAAGGCGCAACTCGACGCCGAGGCCAGGGCCAAACGCACGGAGCGCGGTGAACACCAGGCTGGCGACGACCTCTGGAAAAGACATATCGACGGGATGATTGCCGCCGTTATCCAGTTCAACGAGGCAGCGCTCGAAGAGGTCTATGGCAACGCGCTTTCGCTGTACCCCATGGACGTCGTCACCAGCAGGTTGTTGCTGCCGCTTCTGCAGGAACTCGGGCGCAGGTGGGAGCAGGACGAGGGCAGCATTGCCGAAGAACACTTCTTTGCATTTTATCTTCGCAACAAGCTCGGCGCGCGCTTTCATCATCGTCCCAGGACAGGCAACGGCGCCAAGTTACTGATGGCCTGCCTGCCTGGTGACCGGCACGAAACCGGTCTGTTGCTGTTTGCGCTGAACGCCAGCAGCGCCGGTTACGTAACGATTCTGCTGGGTGCAGATATGCCACTTGAAGACTTGCCCGCGGTGGTGGGCAAGACTGGTTGCCAGGCCATTGTCCTGTCCGGTGTTTTAATGCCGGCGCCGGAAGTGCTGAGCCAGGACTTGCTGAGGTTAACCCGGCGGACTAATGTGCCGGTATTACTGGGTGGCCCCGCCTCCGTCAAGGCACACGACGTGCTCAGGCGGACCGGTGTCAGGGCGCTTGGCGCCGACTTGAATATGGGTCTCGAGCGGCTTCTTGAAATTGTTCCTGTCAATCGGAGGTAGTTGGAAACATGCAGCAAAGATCATTGGCAAGCACAGAAAAGTCCGCAAAATCTTCCGGCGCCATCGGCTGGGCGGAGATGGGCCTGCTGCCCGACCGCGTCATCCGTGCCGGTATCAGGCGGCTCAACCGCCAGCGCCTGGAGGATATACATGCGGATGATCCGGAACGCTCATGTGCTGCGCTCGCAGATTTCGTTGAGCATATGCAGATGGCTGAAATCGCGCCGGTGCCGGAACTGGCCAATGAGCAGCATTACGAGGTGCCGGCGGACTTTTTTGGCCTGGTCATGGGCGCGCACCGCAAGTACAGCAGTTGCTACTGGAATGAAGAGACCACGGATCTCAATCACGCCGAGGCCGAAGCGCTGCGCATCACCTGTGCCCATGCCGGGATAGAGGATGGTATGCAGGTGCTGGAGCTCGGTTGCGGCTGGGGCTCCCTGAGTCTCTGGATTGCGGCCCATTACCCGGCAGCCAAGGTTGTGTCCGTTTCCAATTCGAACAGCCAGCGGGAGTACATCACGGCCCAGGCGAAGGCACGCGGTCTCGGCAATGTCACGGTGCTGACCTGTGACATGAACGTATTTGACACCGAATTGCGCTTCGACCGTATCGTATCGGTCGAGATGTTTGAGCACATGCGCAATTACCGGGAGTTGTACCGCCGCGTCAGCACGTGGCTGCGGCCGCAGGGCAGGTTTTTCAAACATATATTTTGCCACCGCAGTTGCGTCTACGAGTTCGTCGACCAGGGACCTGCCGAGTGGATGAGCCGGCACTTTTTCTCGGGCGGGATCATGCCGAGCGATGATCTGCCGCTGCGTTTCCAGCAGGACTTGCAGTTGCTCAGGCAATGGCGCTGGAATGGCAAGCATTATGAAAAAACCGCCAATGCGTGGCTGCAGAACATGGACACGCACAAGGACCGGATCATGCCGATAATGGCGGCCACCTATGGAGCCCGCGATGCGGCCAAATGGTTTGGGCGCTGGCGCATTTTCTTCATGGCCTGCGCCGAATTTTTCGGACATGACGAGGGACGCGAGTGGTATGTCGGTCACTACCTCTTTGCACGCAGTGACGACACCGGCATTGCGCCAGCGGTGCAGCAGTGACGCGCACGCTGGTTAACATACTGGCTTTCCAGGCGGGCTGGTTTGCCTGTGTCATCGGCGCGGCCAACGGTCTGCCGTGGACTGGGCTTATGGTTGCCGCGCTGGTGGTAGCGCTGCACCTGCTGCTGGCCGCACGCCCGGGTCAGGAAATCATACTGATTTTCCTGGCGCTGCTGGCGGGCCTGATCTTTGACAGCCTGCTGGTCATGAGCGGCTGGCTGCGCTACGCCGGGGGAAGTCCGCTTGCCGTCCTGGCGCCCTACTGGATCCTGGCGATGTTGGCCTTTTTCGCCACCACCCTGAACGTTTCGATGAGCTGGTTGAAAAACAAACCCGGGCTGGCGCTAATCCTCGGCGCGGTATTCGGCCCGCTCAGTTACATGGCGGGACAGCGGCTTGGCGCGCTTGAGTTTGCCGATATCCGCGCCGGCGGCATCGCGCTGGTTTTCATCTGGGCGCTGGCAATGCCGCTGCTGATGTTGGCCGCCTCCCGCTTTGACGGGACCCGCAGGCCGGCAACGGTCCTGCCACTGCCAGGCCTGACCGGGAGCCTGTGACCAATGCTTGACTGGACAGCTTTTCTGAATGCCGGCGGCGCCCTGCTCGTCGTGGCCGTGGTCTTCTGGTTGATCAGCCTGCTGCGCAATGATGTCAGCACGGTTGATTCGTTGTGGTCGCTGATGTTCCTGCTGGTGGCGCTGGTGTATGCCGCAACGAGCGGCGCTGGCGGGCCACGGGCAGTTGCCGTGCTGCTGATGGTCGGCATTTGGGCACTGCGCCTGTCGGTCTACATCACGTGGCGGAATCACGGCCAGCCGGAGGACCACCGTTACCAGCAGATCCGCGCCAACAATGAACCGGGTTTTCGCTACAAAAGCCTGTACATCGTATTTGGGCTGCAGGCCGCGCTGGCCTGGGTCATCAGCCTGCCGCTGGCCGCAGCGATCAGCGGCCAGGCCGCCATCGGTTTGCTCGACTATGCGGGTATGGCCCTGTGGCTTACCGGCATGTTTTTTGAGGCCGTCGGCGATTGGCAACTGTCACGCTTCAGGAAAGATCCGCTGAACAAGGGCAAAGTGCTGGACACCGGTCTGTGGCGTTACACGCGTCACCCCAATTATTTCGGCAATTTCACGCTGTGGTGGGGTTTTTACCTGGTCGCGCTTTCCGCCGGTGGCTGGTGGTCGATCATTTCACCGTTACTGATGACCTTGTTGCTTTTAAAGGTTTCCGGTGTTGCACTGCTGGAAAAAGATATCAGCGGACGCAGGCCGCAGTACCAGCAATACATACGTCGCACCAACGCGTTTTTTCCCGGTTTGCCGCGCAAGGATACAGGAGCAGATTGAGCATGTTGAGCAGAATCTTTTTTACGATCATGTTGCTGGCACAGGCCGGTGACACCCTTGCTGAAGGCCAGGAGTGGCGTTTTCGGGTATACCTCGATGACAGGGAAATCGGTTATCACGATTTCATTCTCAACAACGTGGGTGGGCAGCAAAACCTGAAGAGCGAAGCGAGTTTTGAGTATCGCCTGCTGTTCGTCAAACTGTATGGCTATGAGCACGAGAATGCCGAGACCTGGAACGGTGGCTGTCTCACCCGGATCGAGTCAAAGACCGACGCCAATGGCAAACCCTTCGAGGTCAGTGGCGCGCTCGAGGGCAACCGTTTCGTGCTCAACGGTGCCGAGGGACAGGTGGAATTGCCTGCCTGTAACATGAGTTTCGCCTACTGGAACCCCGAATTTCTGCAGCAGGAGCGCCTGATCAACACGCAAAACGGCGAGGTGCTGGAAATCGAGGTCAGCGAACCGGAACGCGTCGAGATCGAAGTCCGGGGCGTTCTGCAACCCGCGTTACACTACCGGCTGGGCGCCGGCGAAATGAAGATTGAACTGTGGTATTCGGAAAACCGCGAATGGCTGGCGCTGGAAACCGAGGCGCGCGGCGGCCGGCGTCTGCGTTACCAGTTACTTTGAAAGTCTGGAGGTCCGTCTTGAGTAACATGCTTCGAAAAATTTCTGCAATGGCCCTTGCCCTCGGCGTTTCGGCGTGCAGCAATATGCAGCCGTTGGCAACCGTCG
The DNA here is from genome assembly GCA_041306925.1 of Lysobacterales bacterium. GTDB lineage: Bacteria > Pseudomonadota > Gammaproteobacteria > Xanthomonadales > SZUA-36 > SZUA-36. The sequence continues at coordinate 5,488 of JBFZEL010000310.1, read as the reverse complement.
ATTACGTCGACCTCGGGCGTTTCATGGGCGACTGGTACGTCGTTGCCAACATACCGACCAGGATAGAGCAGGGCGCCCATAACGCGGTCGAAACCTACCGCCTGGACGATGACGGCACGATTGCCACCACTTTCACCTTCAGGGACGGTGGTTTCGACGGCGAGCTCAAGACCTATCAACCGCGGGGTTTCGTGCGGGATGATTCGAACGCCGTCTGGGGCATGCAGTTCGTCTGGCCGATCAAGGCGGATTACCGGATCATCTATCTCGATGAGGGCTACACGGTCACTGTCATCGGTCGCAACAAGCGTGATTACGTCTGGATCATGGCGCGTCAGCCGATGATACCGGAGCAGGAATACAGCAGGATTGTGAATTGGCTGGGCACGCTCGGTTATGATGTCAATAAAATTCAACGGGTGCCGCAAAAATGGTAGCAGCGGTCAAAAACACCCGGTGGTGGCGCTCGCTGCTGGCCTGGTTCGACAACACTGCAGTTGCATTGCCCGCGCACAGTAAAACCCGCCAGATCGACTGGTTACGGACCTTGCCCTTCATTGGTATGCACCTCGCCTGTCTTGGCGTGATCTGGGTAGGCTGGAGCCCGCTCGCCGTTGGCACCGCCATTGCACTGTACCTGCTTCGGATGTTTGCCATCACCGGTTTTTATCACCGCTATTTCTCACACCGCAGCTTCCGCACCTCGCGGGTCACGCAGTTTGTTTTTGCGCTGGTCGGCGCCGCATCGGTGCAGCGCGGACCTATCTGGTGGGCGGCGCACCATCGTCATCACCACGCGACGACCGAGCAGGAGGATGACCCTCATTCGCCGGTGCACCACGGCTTGTGGTTCAGCCACACCGGCTGGTTTCTGACACGTGAACATTTCCCGGTGCAGGCAGCGCGTGTGCGTGACTGGCAGCGTTTTGCGGAACTGCGGTTCCTGGATCGATTTGATATCCTGGTTCCCGTCGTACTGGCTGTCAGCTTGCTGCTGACCGGTAATTTTCTCGAAGCCCGTGCACCGCAACTGGGCACCAGTGGCGGCCAGATGCTGGTCTGGGGTTTCTTCATATCCACCGTGCTGCTGTACCACGGCACCTTCACCATCAATTCGCTGGCGCATCGCTGGGGTAAACGGCGCTACGCCACCGCTGACAACAGCCGTAACAACTTCTGGCTGGCCCTGCTGACACTCGGTGAAGGCTGGCATAACAACCACCATCATTACCCGGCCTCGGTCAGGCAGGGGTTTTACTGGTGGGAGATCGATGTCACTTATTACCTGCTCCGGGCCATGTCAGCATTGGGGCTGGTCTGGGATCTGAAACCGGTGCCGTTGCAATACCGGGAGTCCAACCGGATCAAGCCCTCGCGCACGCGGGCAGGCACATGAAGATCGCAGTGATCGGCACCGGCATCGCCGGTAATGTAGCGGCCCATCACCTTGCCCGTGAACACCAGGTGACGGTATTTGAGGCCGATGACCGGATTGGCGGGCATACCAACACCGTCGGGGTGGAGCACGGCGGCAGGACTTACGCCGTCGATACCGGGTTCATCGTATTCAATGAACGCACCTATCCCAATTTTGTTCAATTGCTGGACGCGCTGGGGGTGGCTTCGCAGGACAGCGATATGAGCTTCAGTGTGCGCGATGAGAAGACCGGGTTTGAGTACAACGGTTCCAACCTGAACAAGCTTTTCGCACAACGCAGTAACCTGTTCAGACCGTCTTTTTACAGGATGATCAGCGACATTCTGCGCTTCAACCGCGAGGCGCCGCGTTTGCTGGAGTCCAACGCGTCACCGCTATCGCTGGAGGATTACCTGGCCCGTGAAAAATACTCGAGCGAGTTTATCGAGCATTTCATCGTTCCGACAGGGGCGGCTATCTGGTCCGCGCAGCCGGCCGTCATGGCTAAGATGCCCGCCAGTTTTTTTGTCCGCTTCTTTGACAACCACGGCATGCTCAGTGTCAACGACCGGCCCGTATGGCGCGTGATCAGGGGCGGTTCAAATGCCTATGTCGAAAAACTGGTTGCAGGCCACAGTGACCGCATCAGGCTGAATGCGCCGGTCGTATCCATACACCGGTCGGCGGAGCATGTTGAAGTCAAGGTCCGGGGTCAGGAAAGCGAACGTTTCGACCATGTTTTCATCGCCTGCCATGGTGACCAGGCCCTGCAGATGCTGGCCGATCCCGGCATGCGCGAAGAACAGGTGCTTGGAAAATTCCACTACCAGCAGAACGAGGCGGTATTACATACCGATGATTCACTGATGCCGAAGCGCCGGCGTGCCTGGGCGGCCTGGAACTACCACATTCCGGCCAGCGGCCAGGAACGGGTCGCACTCAGCTATAACATGAATATCCTGCAGAGCATCGAGGCGCCGGTGCAGTTCTGCGTGACGCTCAACCACACGCAGGCGATCGATCCCGACAAGATCATCCAGCGCTTTGCATACCGCCACCCGGTATTCACGCCGGAGTCGGTCGCAGCGCAGGAATTCCAGGCGGAGATCAACGGTCTTTACCGCACCTATTATTGTGGGGCGTACTGGCGCAACGGTTTTCACGAGGATGGTGTGGTCAGTGCCCTGAACGCGCTGCAGCATTTCAAAAACACGCTCAAAACATGAAAAGCGCGATCTTCTCCGGACGGGTCAGGCATCGGCGCACGCAGCCAACCGGTCACCAGTTCGTCTACCGGTTGTTCATGGTGTACCTTGACCTGGCCGAGCTGGACAGGGTGTTTGCAGGCCGCTGGCTCTGGTCGGCAACACGGCCGGCGCCGGCGCGCTTCAAACGCGAGGATCACCTCGGCGACCCCACGGTGCCGCTCGACACGGCGGTGCGTGAACTGGTGCAGGCCAAAACCGGCAGCCGTCCCGAGGGCCCGGTAAGACTGCTGACCAACCTCGCTTATTTCGGTTATTGCTTCAACCCGGTCAGTTTCTACTACTGTTTTGACGCCGCGGACGAGCGGCTTGAAACCATCGTCGCCGAGGTCAACAATACGCCCTGGGGCGAAAGGCACTGCTACGTGCTCAGCGAGGCGATGAACCAGGGCAAGGGTGCGCACAAACGCTATGCACCGGTCAAGCAAATGCACGTTTCACCGTTCATGGCCATGGATGTTGTCTATGACTGGCGTTTCTCAAGTCCGGCGCAGAGCCTGACAGTGCACATGGAAAACGCCCGTCATGGCGAGAAAATTTTTGACGCCACGCTGGAATTCGAACGCACGGAAATATGCACCGCCTCGCTGGCCCGCGTGTTGCTGGTTTACCCGCTGATGACCCTCAAAATAATTTTTGCGATTCACTGGCAGGCGCTTCGCCTGTGGCTGAAACGTGTGCCGGTGTATGACCATCCCGCCAAAACCAATCTGAAATAAGCAAGGAGCCCGACGGCTATGAAAACCGTAAGTTTAGCCTCTGAACGTCATCTCGCAACCGCACCCAGGCCCGGCATACTTGACGGTCTTGCGCGCCGCCTGGTGCAGAGGCAACTGCAGCGTCTTGAAACCGGCTGTGTGCTGCTGACGGACGGGGAGTTCAGCACCGTATTTGGCGAGGCGCCGGATGACGCCGAACTGGTTGCCCGGATCGAGGTGATCGACCGCTCCTTTTATGCCGATCTGGCTTTCGCGGGTTCCATCGGTGCGGGTGAAGCCTACATGCGCGGTGCATGGCGCTGTACGGACCTGGTCAGCCTGGTGCGGATCCTGCTGCGCAACCGCGCCGTGCTGGACAACATGGAGAAGGGCTCTGCCCGTTTGCTGACCTCGTTGCAAAGGCTGTTGCACTGGATCAACCGCAATACCCGTGAAGGCGCACGGCGGAATATTTCCGCCCATTACGATCTCGGCAACGATTTCTTTGCGCTGTGGCTGGATGAATCGATGATGTATTCGTCCGCGATGTTTGCGCACCGGGAGCAGAGCCTGGCCGATGCGCAACGGCACCGGCTCGATGTGGTCTGCAGGAAGCTGGGGCTTGGGCCCGACGACCACGTCATCGAGATTGGCACCGGTTGGGGTGGTTTTGCCATCCACGCCGCGCGAAACTACGGTTGCCGCGTGACCACCACGACCATTTCGAAGCAACAGTACGAGGAGGCCTGGCAACGTGTGCAACGCGCCGGGTTGCAGGACCGGGTCGAACTGCTGCTCGAAGACTACCGCGATCTGCAAGGCGGCTATGACAAGCTGGTTTCGATCGAGATGATCGAAGCCATCGGCAGTGATCAGTACGACACCTATTTCAGCCAATGCAGCCAACTGCTCAAACCGGGCGGACGTATGCTGATCCAGGCGATTACCATCGCCGATGCGCAGTACGACTACGCACAGAAAAATGTCGACTTCATCCAGCGCTATATCTTCCCGGGAAGCTGTCTGCCCAGCCTGGCCGTGATGTCCGCGAGCATTGCAAAAGTCAGCAACATGGCCGTGACTGCTGTCGAGGACATCGGCCTTGATTACGCTTTGACGCTCAACCACTGGCGGCGAAATTTCTTTGCCCATATCGATGCAATCAAGGCGCTCGGTTACCCGGATGAGTTCATCCGGATGTGGGAGTTCTATCTTTGCTACTGCGAGGGCGGGTTCATTGAAAAGGCCATCAGCGACGTGCACCTGACGGCCGAAAAGCCCTTGTAGGACAGGCTGGAACATTTCACCAGTATTCCGGAGAGGGCGAGACCGGCAACCAGTCGGGAAGCTGGTTTGGGCCATGCTGGCGCAGGACAGGATGCAGATTGTGTATTGATCCCGCAATGCTGACGGGTTAGCATCTTTCGATCGTTCATCGCCCCCTGGGAAACTGTTATTTTGGATTCTTCATTGATCGCCAGGCTTCGCAATAATCCGATGGTGGAAGCCATGGCGCACTTCTTCGGGTTCCAGCGTGAATACTGGCGCAACCGCGAACAAACCGGATCGGTCAAGGCGAGCAGTGCTGGCCTGGCGCGCGCTATGGTGGCGCCCCATTGGGACGGCTTGCTCAAGCAGGATATCCTCGAGGTTGGTTCCGGCACGGGCGCCATCAGCGAGGAAATATTCCGCCAGATGGCGCCCATCGACAAGCTCACGATCATAGAAATCAACCCGAATTTCCTCGCCATGACGCACAGAAAATTGGTGCAGAGTTTTGGAGACGCGGCGATCGCCGGCCAGGTGGCCCTCATCAACGCCGACTTTCTGCACAACGGGATGCCGGCGGAGTCCTTTGCCCGTATCTGCTGCAGCCTGCCATTCAACAATTTTGCCCCGCAAATGACCGCTGAACTGTTTAACGAAATGGTGCGCATCTGCCAGCCAGGGGGAATCATTGTTTTCTACGAGTACATCCTGCTGCGGCGCATACGTTATTGGCTGACCCTGGGCCTGCGCAAGGATCTCAAAGACATCGAAGGCGTCCTGACCGCCCAAATCCAACAGTATGGTATCGATAAAATTCCCATCTTCACCAATATCCCGCC